>NZ_DJHW01000021.1:0-12063 GCF_002433295.1 Pseudoalteromonas sp. UBA6610
AAAAGCTTTGGGTTGTTATTTTTAGTGGTGTTAGGCTCGTCAGTGTTGGGATTGATATTGCTACTTTTTTTAGGGCTTGGAAAAATTATTGATAGTAGTGATGCACCTCAATATGGTGCGCAAATGGCTTGGCTGTATTTGCTGCTACAAAGTGTAATGTTAAGCGCAATGAAGTCTGCAATAAAAAACTCAACCCAACGAGCGTTTCAACAGACATTGGTAAAGCGGTATTGGCTTGGTTTGGTGGATATAAAGCTTTTGCTGTTAAGTAATGGCTGGTTGATTGCAAGCCTTGTTATTGCGATTGAACTGAGCATAAACCAGTGGCTTAGGGTGCCGCATTTTTTGGTGTTTTTACTATTACAATTTATCCTCGGCATTTTATGCTTATACAAGCCAATAGCGCTTGTTTATGGATTTTTGTTATCTGCAATGTGGCTAATGTTACCGTTTGATGTAAGTCCACTGATTTATCAGTGTGTCTTTGTGCTGTTATTTGCCTTAAGCACCTTAATGGTACCTTTTAATTTTGCAGCTAAGTTAGAGCTAAGCTCGCTTACAGGCTTTTGGCTAATGTTTTTTATACACAACAGCTGGATTTTGATTTGGCGAGGTGCTTTATTGTTGTGCGTATTTATGGCATTTGAGGTACTACTACAAGAGCGCGCTAATTTAGCTGATATATTTAGTATTTTGTCACTAGCTTTTGTGGTGTTGTTTAGTAGTTCATTACAATTTGATTGTAGTCATCTACATCAACAATATAGTGTGTTTTTTAAAATGCAGAATAAGCAAACAGCATTTTTTATTGGCCAATTTGCTCCTAGTTTAATTGTGCTCTTACTTTCGCTTATTGGTTTTTTTGCTTTATTTAACCAAGCAAGTGGCTTGTTGCTATTAACTGGCATTATTTGGTGCGCACTCCAACAAGCTATCGTGCAAAAAAAACCAGCGCATTACGCGCTGGTTTGGATGATCACAACAGGCGGACTGTTGGCTGCGTTAACCTAACGGGTTAAGCTGCATCTGCTTTGCTGTCTTCACTTTTACGTGCGGCTTTGCCTGCTAATAAATCAGCTGGGTCAAAGTCATCAACGTTAATCACATCTAAGCGGGCTTTTTCAACAGCGGCTAATTTATCAGCTTCTGCTTGGCTTAATATGCCAGCTTCAAGGCCCATTTGCGCTACTTTATCAAGTTGGAAGAATGGCAGTTTAAGGCCTTTTTCTTTACATACTCGTTCAAATAACGGCTCTACAGCCAGTACGTCTTTAAGTGTTTGCTCTTGACGGCCAACTAGGTTTAGTGGCTCATCTTTTAAGTAAACATAGCTTGCTAAACGGTTGCGCGTTTCGCTAGGTACTTGAAGTAGTTGTGCTAGTTTATGCTCAAGTTTGTCGGTAGGTTTACGAACCGGGCGACCAAACGGGAACAACAATACTTTTAATACACCACGTAATGGGGCAGACGGCATGTTATTGATTAAATCAGCAAGGGCACGTTGGCAGTGGTAAAGATGATCCTGACAGCTCCATTTTACTAGGGCTAAATCTTCTTGTTTACGGCCTTCGTCGTTATAGCGTTTAAGCGTTGCAGACACTAAATATAAGTAGCTTAGTAAGTCACCTAAACGTGCTGAAATGCGCTCTTTACGTTTAAGCGAGCCACCAAATACCGCCATGCTAATGTCAGACATAAGCGCAAGCGATGCACTAAAGCGTGATGCTATACGGTAAAACTCTGCGGTGTCGTCTTTGTACGGTACGCTAGTAAAACGTGCACCAGTAAGCGCAAGCCACTTAGTACGTACAAGGTTCGACATTGTAAAGCCAATGTGGCCCATTAGCGCTTTATCAAATACGTTAAGCGCTTCTTCGCGGTCTTCAATTTCACAAGCACCAAGCTCGGTTAGTACAAATGGATGACAGCGAATTGCACCTTGACCATAAATAATCATATTACGGGTCAAGATGTTGGCACCTTCTACTGTTATAGCAATAGGGGCACCTTGATAGCCACGACCTAAATAGTTATTTGGCCCAAGCATTATCCCTTTACCGCCAAGTACGTCCATTGCATGAATGGTCGACTCGCGCATTTGCTCGGTTAGGTGGTATTTAATAATAGCTGAAACAACCGATGGCTTTTCACCTAAATCTACCGCACCCGTTGACATACTAACCGCTGCATCTGAGCTGTAAGCGTAACCTGCAAGTTTAGCCAGTGACTCTTCAACACCTTCCATTTTACCAATTGGTAAACGGAACTGACGACGAATACGGCTATATGCACCTGTTGCTACGGCAATTGTTTTAATGCCACCGGCAGAGTTTGACGGCAATGTAATTGCACGGCCAACTGATAAACATTCAACCAGCATGCGCCAGCCTTGGCCAGCCATTTCTGGGCCACCAATAATGTAATCAAGGGGTACAAAAATATCTTTACCGCGAGTCGGGCCATTTTGAAATGGTACGTTAAGCGGGAAGTGGCGACGACCAATTTCAACACCTGGCGTGTTAGTTGGAATAAGTGCACAGGTAATGCCTGGCTCTTTGTTGTCGCTTAGTAAACCATCTGGATCTTGTAGTTTAAAGGCAAGACCAAGTACTGTAGCCACTGGTGCAAGAGTAATGTAACGCTTGTTCCAAGTAAGGCTAATACCTACTACTTCTTCACCGTTCCATTGCCCTTTACACACAACACCGTAATCAGGAATTGAGCTTGCGTCAGAGCCTGCTTCTGGCGAGGTTAATGCAAAACATGGAATTTCTTGGCCTTGGGCTAAGCGCGGTAAATAATGATTTTTTTGATCTTCAGTACCGTAGTGCTGAAGTAATTCACCTGGGCCTAACGAGTTAGGTACACCTACAATTGACGATAGTAAGGTCGATTTACTGGTTAACTTTTGCAGAACACATGATTGTGCAAACGCAGAAAACTCTAAACCGCCGTATTCTTTTTTGATGATCATGGCAAAGAATTTATTATCTTTTAGATATTGCCATACATCTTGCGGTAAATCGGTAAGCTCGTGTGTTGCTTCCCAATCATCTAGCATGCTACATACTACTTCTACAGGGCCATCAATAAAGGCTTGCTCTTCAATAGTCAGCTTTGGTACTGGGTATTGGTGTAGCTTTTTCCAATCTGGGTTACCACAAAATAAATCAGCTTCCCACCACGTAGTACCGGCATCGATTGCTGACTTTTCAGTGTCAGACATGCTTGGCGTTACTTTTTTAAAGGTAGTAAAAATCGGCTTGATTATGTATTGCTGACGAATGCCAGTAACAGAAAGAGGAACTGCGATGATCAAAAAGATCAACCAGCTAATTAAACCAAAAGCACCTGCAAAGGTACCAATTAGTAATGTTGCGGCAGAAACACCAAGTGCTGTGTTCCAACTCGCTCTGTGGTAAACCGCGATGCTGAGCAGTGCGATTAAACCGAGTGTAAATATGAGTGTCATTGCTTATTCCTTAATAGAGGTCAGACCACCTCAGTTAGAGTAGCGCTAGTGAGCGTAAGTTTCAAGTACATTACAGCGTTAAATTAACGACAAACTAGCCATTATGCTTATCATTATTCCCTTTATAAGGAACAAACATGCACCACTGCTATGTTTAATTCAATCACAGCAATTATTTAAGCACTAAAAATCAGTAAATCAGCTAGCCAAAAAAGTTTTTTTAAGTAAGTATGTCTGTTGTAGCGCATAGTAAAGTACAGCGCTATTTATACGTATTTTTTAAGGGTTAGTTTATTAATGTGTGAATTACTTGGCATGTCAGTTTTTAATAATGCTATCCGTACTAACTAGTCTTAACCACCCTGTATTACTTAACCTTCAGTATTTAAAGCTGTTCTTCTTGTCTCTTTAAGTTAGTATTATCTCTGTCGAAACTGCGACCAGAACTGTGACCTATGTGGTGGTCACAGTTTCAATGGGTGAGATATGAAATTTACAGACAAATCTATAAAAGCGCTTAAGCCTAAGCAAAGTCGGTATGTATTAACTGAAAATGGTAACTACGGCGAAGGGCGTTTACAAATACGTGTAAATGAAACTGGAACTAAAACATTTAGAGTGCAGTATCACTTTAATGACAAACGTAAAGTAATGGGTATTGGTACTTACCCTGCAATTGATTTAAAAGCGCAGTAAACATGCTGAAATATCAGAACTTCTCAGAAACAACATTGACCCACAAGAAAATAAATTAACCCAAGCAAGTATCGCATTTGAGTCAGCAGCTAAACGAACAATGCACCAAATGCTTGATGATTTTAATATCTATAGTAAGTACACGTTGGGCTGAATCAACAATAGACCTAACTGAAAAGCTAATTAAAAGAAACATCACCCCATTTATAAAACCCGAATTAATGCCCGACGAGTTCACAATCGTCATGGCACGCGACATTATTTATCGTGTATATAACCGTGGCGCTAAAGAACAAGCACGACTGGTTCGCAGCGTACTAATGAGCATATTAAAATTTGCGATAGATTTTGATAACTCACCAGAGCAATACAAAAAGCCCGACCTTTACGACATTAAAACTAATTTCATTAGAGACATTAATTTTGAAACACCAAAAAATAAAGGTGAACGCTTGTTAAATGAAGATGAACTAAAAAAAGTATGGGATGCCGACGACCTACCTTATTACACCCAACAATACATAAAATTGGCATTGTTACTCGGTGGTCAACGAGTAAACGAGGTTTATGGATCATACATAAGTGATTTTGACATAGAGAATAAAACATTCACCATTCCCGCAAGCCGTATCAAAGTAAAACAGCGGGGCGATCACATAGTGCCATTGTGCGATACCGCAATACCCATAATTCAAGAGTTAATGCAGCAAAGCGGTAAAGCAGGGCAAATGTTCCCGCATCGTGACAACCCAACAGGCACCGCCCATGTATCAACGTTACGCATGGCAATATTACGCTGGTGCGAAAAAAACAAAGTACCAAACTTTAATTCGCGCGACCTGCGACGCACGTGTAAAACACTCATGGGCAAAGCGGGTATTGATAAAATAAACCGCGACATACTCCAACAACACAACAAGTTTGACGTATCAAGTGTGCATTATGACAGGTATGACTATATGAAAGAAAAACGCAACAGTATAGATGTGTGGGAGAAATTCTTATTGAGAAGTATATAACGACTAGATCGTTATAATTAGACAAAATAACGATTACGTAAGATACTATAATTTCGATAGTTATTAATTTGCATGCTGATCGTCGAGAAATATTTGGTAAATAATAACAACCAAAATTAGTTAATTTAAACTGTACAAGAGAGTGCAACTAAATTATAGTTGCACTCCGAGATTTTAGGGCTATAGTCAATGGGGAAACAAGAAAAACTAAGAAATAGGCTTTTATCTAAGCCAAAAGATTTCACATGGAGTGAAATGAATTCCCTGCTGAGCAATTTAGGATTCGAATTACTTAAGGGGAGCGGCTCTAGAAGGAAATTTGTTCATAATGAAACTAAAACAATAATAATTATACATGAGCCTCACCCTGATAATATTTTAAAGAGGTATATAATTGAACAAGTCACTACTAAGTTAGTTGAAATGGAGTTAATAAATAATGAGTAAATGTCTAAAGTACAAAGGTTTTTTAGGTTCTGTTGAAACTTGCCTAGAAGAAAATGTGGTTTATGGCAAAATTGAATGCATAAATGATCTGATTACTTATGAAGCAACTAATCTTGCTGAGCTTCGTAAAGAGTTTGAGTCATCCGTAGATGATTATTTGGAGACTTGTGAATTATTAGGAAAGCAACCTGATAAAACACTGTCAGGAACTTTTAATGTGAGAGTAGGGAATGAGCTTCATAAAAAAGTTTTCTTAAAAGCTAGAGAAAATGGCAAGTCACTTAATGAATATATTTGCGAGCTTTTAGAGCGCGGGATTGGAGAAATTCAGCAAGTCCATGTTATTCACAAAAACCTGAAAAGTACTCCTATAACAAGAGATTTCGATATGGCCTTCGATATAGCTAATACGTGGGACATGAATACTAAATCAACTTTTATCAACCATACATTTGAAGAGCACTAAACAATGGACTTAAAGAACTTATTCTATAAAGGCCACAACTTAACATCTGTTGATTTTGATATATACTCTGATCGTGAAGGAAAAGGCTATTATAATTACTCAAATGAAATTAATAATGATGTTATTGTCATTGAGGATTTATCGCATTCAGAATCTCTAAAAAGAGATATCCAGATAGAAGTTACATCTTTATTAGAAGGCTTTGAACAAGAAACAGAAGTAAAACTTTTTAGCCTAAAATTAAATTTCACAGCTGTATTTTGTCTTTATGGTGATGATGTATTGGAAGAGACAATAGCTCAAGATAATGAGTGGTTTTTTTTAAACTTTGTTGCTCAATCTGCGAAAAGAACGATCGAATCAATATTAGAAGATACATCCTTAAGGGGAATTCCAATTCCTGCACACCGAAGCCGAGAAAGTTAATAAAGCCCGCTGAATGCGGGCTTTTTTGTGTCTGCAATATAGTAAAACTAAATCGATTTTCCTGCAAAAACGACTTTACGAACTAGCGTACAATTACCGTTTATTGGGATTGGCGGCTTTTAGGAATTTGTGATCATATATGAAGTTAAAACATTGAATTAACGCTTACTTTTACTATATTGAATAAGTTAGGGATAAGTAAGGTAGCTAGGATGAATACCAAAATATGGATTGTAGCACAGGGTTAGTAGTACTTTTATCAGGTTGCTCAGATGCAGAAACACACAAATATACAGAAGTAACCGCATTTAATTTCATTCAAGGGATGGACTTCCCAGCTTTCACTAGACAGTTTCTAACTCAGAAAAATACGCTTCCTCAAACTTAGCAGGTGAAACACCGCCTGTGTGTGAATGCCGTTTTTTTGGATTGTAGAACATTTCTATAAAATTGAATATCTCAGCTTTCGCATCTTCCCTTGTCGAATATATCTTACGCTTAACTATTCGCTTTTTAATCGTCGCAAAAAAGCTTTCAGCAACTGCATTATCGTGACAATTCCCAGCTCGACTCATTGAGGGTACAAGGTTATGTTCTTTCATAAAGGCTAAGTAATCAGCGCTACCATACTGGCTTCCTTGATCACTATGTACCATTACGTCAGCTTTGGGTTGGCGCTGATAAACTGCCATGAGCAATGCTTTAATTACTAAGTGCTTGTCCATGTTTTTATCCATCGACCAGCCTACGATGCGCCTAGAGAATAAATCCATGACAGTTGCTACATACAAGAAGCCTTCATAGGTTCTCACATAAGTAATATCACTTACCCAAGTTTGATTCGGCGCAGGAGGATTAAACTGACGAGCTAGCAAGTTATCTGCAATGCGCGATGTTTTACCGCCTTTAATATGGCGACGTTTATAACCTATTTGCGCTTTGAGTTTATGTTGGCGCATGATCTTAGCTACGCGATTAACACTACATTGCTCACCAGCTTCACGTAAATCTGCGTGTATCCAAGGACTACCGTAAGTGCCACCACTGGCAACGTAAAACTCTCTAATAAGCTTAAGCAAACGATTATCTTCGATTGCTCTGTCACTCAATGGCTTCTTTAACCACGCATAAAAGCCACTGCGGTGTAGCTTAAATAGTTTACACATCGCAACAATAGAAAACTCATTTTGATGCTCACGAATAAAAGCGTACTTTACTCGGGGTTGCTGGCAAAGTACCTTGCGGCCTTTTTTAGAATGTCGCGTTCCTCCGTGACACGTTTTAGCTCGGCCTCAAGTTTGGCGATCCTTAGTTGTTCATCTGATGATTTGGTTTGTTTGGGTTTCTCTGATAACTGGCTTCGCCAGTGATATAACGTTTTGGTACAAATATCTAATCGTTCTGATACTTCAGCAACTGAATAACCACGTTCAGTTATTTGTTTAACTGCTTCTATTTTAAATTCTTGGGTATACCGTTTGCCTTTGCTCATAAAACACCTCTAATTAGAAGTTACAATGTACCTCATTGGGTGTCTAGCAAACTATGGGAAGTCCAAAGTACTTCATTTAAAGCGCCAGCCAGCGACCTATATAAGGTTCTTAGCAGATCAAAGATCTGAAAGGATCGAAACTAATTTCGCTGTTTTACAGTTTAACCGCCTGTAATTTAAAAGAAATAAAAAAGAATAGAATTGATAAACAATAACTTAGCTAGTTACGTGAGGTTTTGAGGATCAAAGTGCTTTTTATGATTGATAATAAAACAATGACTTAATTAAAAATAAAACTGAAATTTAAAAAGCTTTATTTCTACATGGAATATACGTGCAGAAAGCAAAGGAATGTTTGCATATAGTGCTTGGTTGTTTAACAATAACTTCATTAAAGTAGTAAAAATAAATAATGCGAAGGCCACAAAAACAAACATGCAATCAAAACTGTGACCATGGAAAGAGATTAATTATTTAATATTACATAGTATTTTGTTTTATAAGGTTTATTTATTTTATGTGCGAGCTTCTTGGTATGTCAGCCAACGTACCTACGGATATTTGTTTTAGTTTTTCAGGTCTATTAGAGCGCGGTGGAAATACCGGCCCGCATAAAGATGGCTGGGGTATAACGTTTTATGAGGGTAAAGGGTGTAGAACCTTTAAAGATCCTGAGCCAAGCTATCAATCAGAAATCGCCAAGCTAGTAAAAGCTTACCCCATTAAAAGCGTGTCGGTAATTAGCCATATTCGCCAAGGAAACCGTGGCCGAGTGTGCCTTGAAAATACCCATCCGTTTACTCGTGAGCTTTGGGGGCGCGAAATTACCTATGCACATAATGGCCAGTTATCTAACTATCACGATTTAAAACCACAATATTATCGCCCTGTGGGCAACACCGACAGTGAGCTGGCGTTTTGTTGGTTGCTAGATAAAATTCGTGAAAAATACCCAAAACGTCCCTCTAATATGGCCTCTGTATTTAGATACGCGGCTAAGCTTTCGCATACGCTACGTGAAAAGGGCGTATTTAATATGTTATTGACCGATGGCGTATTTGTATTGGCGTACTGCACGAATAACTTACACTACATAACGCGCCGAGCGCCATTTGGTAAAGCAACGTTAATTGATGCCGATATGGTAGTTGATTTTAACGAAGAAACCACCCCAAACGATGTAGTAACAGTAATAGCTACACGGCCGTTAACCAACGACGAACGCTGGCAAAAAATGCAGCCAGGGGAGTTTGCGTTATTTAAAATGGGCGAACTAATTTAGTTAAATAGCCTAAAAGCAAACACAAAAAAACGCGATATAAAATCGCGTTTTTTGTGTTTGCTATCACCGTGTTTACGGCGCTTCTGATCTTACTTCGCTGCTCTCACTTACTGGAGTAGAAACAGGCTGGGTAACGGTAAATGAATTCATTTGTACTTCAAACTGCTCCATGCCTTTTTCGCCTTTCCACATACGTACTAGCATGTAGTCCATTTCTGGTGCAAACCAGGCAAGGGCTTGGCGTTTATCGTTATCGTATAAACGTTTTACTTTTATAGCTTCTACGTTACCAATTGGCAGCGAAATCATTTCTTTGCCAACCACTTCAAAGTTGTAGTCGCGGCGATTACCTTTTTTATCAATAAGCGGAAACGAAAAATAAGTTTCGCCTTTTTTTAAGCCTTCGCGTACTTGTACTTGATACGAAATAGCATCTTGAAATTCGTCAGTCCATTCGCACTTTAGCGGGTATTCGCTAGTACTACTGGTGACCACTTTATTTTGTGTATCAAAGTCTATTTTATAATCTTTATCTGGGCCGGTGCCGGTACGCACCATATTGTAATGATGAGGAGTGACTTTGTTATCTAAAAAAGTAAATACTGAGGTTTCTTCTCGCTTGTCAGAGAAAATCATCCACTCAATATTGCTGTGATAAGTAAGTTGATATGTTTGCTCGCCAACTTTTTTAAGTTCGCGTACTGCCTCGCCATGATTTTTACCTTTGCGTAAAATATCGTAGCTGGCTTGATACTCTGTTAGTTCGCCTGCAATTAGGCTAGTAGGAAGTAAAGCGCCCACACATAACAGCAGGGCACTTATTTTTTTATTGTGGGTAGTGCGCGCCGTGTGCAGGAAGTTGTTTTTCGTCAAGAACTGCATAATCTGCTTCCATAGTAAGTCTGTGTTCACTGAACCACTTGACCACCAAAGGATAAATTATATGCTCTTGTTCGTGCACGCGTTTAGCTAATGTTTCTGCTGTATCATCCTTGAGTACAGGTATTTGCGCTTGAAGAATAACGGGACCGCCGTCTAACTCTTCAGTTACAAAATGAACACTTACGCCATGAACATCGTCTTTTGCATCAATTGCTCTTTGGTGGGTATTCAGCCCCTGATACTTAGGCAACAAAGATGGATGAATGTTCAACATTTTTCCAACATATTTTTGCACTAAGCTAGGAGTAAGAATACGCATAAACCCAGCTAATACAACTAGATTTGGCATAAAAGAGTCAATAACGTTCATTAATTGCGCATCATAGGCCTCGCGCGAGTCAAAATCTTTGTGACTGAGCACTTTTGTAGCAATACCTGCTTGTTTTGCACGCTCAAGGCCGTAAGCGTCTGCTTTGTTACTTATAACAGCCGCTATGTGTCCGTTTATTTCGCCGCGCTCGCAGGCATCAATAATGGCTTGTAAATTAGAACCACTACCCGATATTAATACCACTAAGCGAATGGGTGCCATTACTTAGCACCACCTACGATTTCTACTTGCTCTTCGCCGGCAACAGCATCTTGAATTTCACCAAGGTGCCATGCGTTTTCGCCAAGCTCTTTTAAAATGCTTAAGCTTTGCTCTAGCGCATCGCCTGGTACTACTAATACCATGCCTACACCACAGTTAAATGTACGGTACATTTCGTGCGTAGTAATATTGCCGTTTTCTTGTAACCAGTTAAAAACGGTTGGCCACTGCCAGCTATCGCCTTTAACTACTGCTTTTGCAGAATCAGGCAATACACGCGGAATGTTTTCCCAAAAGCCGCCGCCAGTAATATGCGATAGGGCATGCACGTCTACTTGCTTAAATAACTCAAGTAAAGGTTTAACGTAAATACGGGTTGGCTCTAGTAAGTGCTCGCCTAGTGTTTTGCCGTCAATAGCTTGGTTCGTATCGGCGTTTGATACTTCAAGCACTTTACGAATTAAAGAAAAGCCGTTTGAGTGCGGACCGCTAGAGGCAAGGGCAATAAGTTGATCGCCGGCTGCTACTTTTGTGCCATCAATAATTTTAGATTTTTCTACTACACCGGTACAAAAACCGGCCATGTCGTAGTCTTCACCATCGTACATACCTGGCATTTCAGCTGTTTCGCCGCCAATCAGGGCACAGCCAGAAATCTCACAGCCTTTACCAATACCGGTTACTACATCAGCCGCTGTGTCTACATCTAGTTTACCTGTTGCATAGTAATCTAGAAAAAACAGGGGTTCAGCGCCTTGTACTATTAAATCGTTTACACACATTGCAACTAAATCAATACCTACAGTGTCGTGTTTTTTTAAGTCGATAGCTAAACGTAGTTTAGTACCTACACCGTCAGTACCTGCTACTAGTACAGGCTGTTTGTAACCTTCTGGAATTTCGCAAAGAGCGCCAAAACCACCAATTCCGCCCATTACTTCTGGACGACGCGTTTTTTTAACTACGCCTTTAATACGCTCAACAAGTGCATTACCAGCGTCGATATCTACGCCCGCGTCTTTATAGCTTAATGACTGTTTTTGTTCGCTCACAGGTTTTCCTCAAATAATTGCTTGGGGTTGCTTTTCGATAGCTTAGAAACGCGCGTATTTTACAACAATTGCAACTGCGCGGCTAGCTCAAATATAGTTTTGAAATAATTAACAAGGACACTTGTCCGCTATTAGTTTGTTAATTGCACAAAAAAAGCACCCTAGGGCGTGTTGACCTTTGCGGATTGGAATTTGTTCAATCTAGGGGCGTTCAAATCGCGGCGCGAGGTTTGTAAC
>NZ_DJHW01000021.1:12444-45114 GCF_002433295.1 Pseudoalteromonas sp. UBA6610
CATCCCTGTAAGAATAAGTAAAAACCGAGCAAAGCTTCCGCGTCCTGCTCACGCCCCTTACCTACATCCATGTAGGCAACAAAGAGTTTATCGTCCCTAGAAAGAACCCGAAGGGCAGCGCATGTTTGGCATTTATGCTGCGTTATCGCCTATTTATGTGGAATAACCACACTTCATAGGCTCTGCCTTGCCTAAAAACCAAACACGCTGCTGCAAATTCAACCATCAAAGAACAACACGCCCTGGGTGCTTTTTAGTTATTTATGCTTTGGCAGTTAGTATTGCTCTAAGTGGAGCAGGGTAACCTTCAATGGTTTTACTGGTATCGTTTGGGTCTAAAAAATCAACTAACGATTCGTTTTCCATCCAGTCGGTCCTGCGTTGCTCATCAAGCGTGGTAATTGCGCAATCTTTTATTTGCACATCTTTAAAGCCAACGCGCTCCATCCACAGTTTTAGTGCAGCAGTACTTGGAATAAACCAAACGTTGCGCATTTTTGCGTAGCGGTCGGTAGGTACCAGTACGGTGTTTTTATCGCCTTCAATTACTAATGTTTCTAGTACGAGTTCGCCACCTGGGCGAAGCTGCGCTTTTAACTGCGCTAAAAAATCGATAGGCGAGCGGCGGTGATACAGCACCCCCATAGAAAACACCGTATCAAACGCTTTAAGCTCGGGTAGTGCTTCTACACCTAATGGTAATAAATGCACGTTTTCGTCTGGGTTGTAATGTTTAATGGCCTGAAATTGACACAAAAATAAATCAGAAGGGTCAATACCCACTACAAATTCAGCGCCTTCACCGCGCATACGCCATAAGTGATAGCCAGAGCCACAGCCTATATCTAATACTGTGCGGCCTTTTAATGACTCAATATGGGGAAGCAGGCGGTCCCACTTCCAATCGCTGCGCCACTCTGTGTTTATTTCAATACCGTGTACAGTAAAGGGGCCTTTGCGCCATGGCATCATGCGTTTTAATAAATGCGTGGCTTGTTTTTGCTCGCCTTCGCTCATCTCCCCCGGTGCGCCAATTTCTACTTTAGTGGCAATATCAACGTGGGTTGTTTTTACTTCTGGCAGATTTTTAAGTACTTTTTGCCATTTTGGTAAATCGCCATGGCTTGCCTCGTTTTGCCAATGCTTTAATTGAGCGGGCAGGGTTTCTAGCCAGTGGCTAAGCGGGCTTTGTGCAATTGCTGCGTAAAATTGGTTAAACCATTGAGACATAAGTCACTCTCTTTATTTAATTGCTACCATTGAGCAAAAATTAAAACATTGATACCACACCTGCGTTTGGCTAAAACCAATGTCGCTTAAACGATTAAAGTGAGTGCTTAGCGTATCGGGGCGCATCACGTTTTCAATGGCAGTACGTTTTTGGCTTATTTCAAGCTCTGAGTAGCCATTGTGGCGTTTAAAGTCGTGGTGCAAATCAATTAATAAATTATCGCACTGCTCGTTTTCGGCTTTAATTTTTTCGCTAAGGAGCAGGACGCCACCGGGTTTTAAGTTAGCGTAAATTTTTTCAAGCACGGCTTGGCGCTGTAAAGGCGGAATAAATTGCAAGGTAAAATTCATGGCCACTACCGACGCATTTTGAATCTCAAGCTCGTTAATATCGCCTAAAGTTACTGTCACAGGCACGTCTGACTTAAAGCCTTGTAAATGTATCTTACAACGCTCAACCATAGCTTGTGAGTTATCTACAGCAATAATGTGGCAGTTATCGGTGCGAATATTACGGCGCATACTTAGGGTAACCGCACCAAGCGAGCAGCCTAAATCGTAAAGGTTTGAATTACTTTGCGCATATTCACCGGCCAATTTACCCATAGTGCTTACAATGGTGGCGTACCCAGGCACAGAGCGCTGGATCATATCCGGAAAAACCTCAACCACATTTTGGTCGAAGCTAAAATCTTTTACTTGTTGCTCAGAGGCGTAAATACTGTCTTTTATACTCACTAAGGCAGTCTCTTTAAAAAATAATGGCACTATTTTAACATTTTATACTGGATAGTCAGTGATAAATTCAGTAGCTTGGCTAGAATTATGAATAATAAGTATAAAAGAGAACGTTAAATGAGCAAAAGTAAGGTAATTAGCACAGACGATATATTAGCAACCCTATGTCATTCAGTGACGGGGGTTCTGTCATCAGCCAGCGGGAATGAAATTAGCTACTCGGCTATGGTGCAAAAAATAACGCGCACCTGTATGCGTCCAGACATTGGCTGTTTTGTATTATTTGATGGTGGCTTTACAGGGCTAGTAGTCACTAATTTTACAGCGCAAGCGGCAATGGAAATTTACGGCGATTACATGCGCAATATGGGCATGCCTGAAGAAGAAATTGCCCACAGTCATTTATCAGATGACGTTTCAAATGTAATGGGCGAGCTGATGAACCAGATTGTTGGTGACTTCACTTCTAAAGTGCGTGAGCAGTTACATACCTCTATTACGCAAAACCAGCCAAAAATGATGGCGATTAATAAACAAGTGCAAATATCGGTTGATACCACTATGGATCGCCCACAAGCACGCCGCGTAACCTTTACTACGCGCAACCAAAATATTTTTTACCTAGAGCTGGCAATGGATAAAACAGAGTTTATTAAACTACATGACTTTGACATTGTAGAAGCGATAGACCCTGATGACATTATCGAAAACGAAGCTAAGCAAAAGGCCGAAAAAGCAAAAGCTAAGTCAAAAGAAGCAGAACAAGATGATGCCGATGATGACTTTATGGCTGAGCTAGGGCTGTAATGTAGGTTGGGTTAAGCGAAGCGAAACCCAACGTGCTTTTGAGCTGTCAGTTTTAAGCTATCAGTGGTCAGTAGAAAAGTTACCAAAGAGAACGCGATTTTATATCGCGTTTTTTTATTGAGAACTTTGATTACGAGTTAGGTTGTATTTATTTTTCGCTGACCGCTGACCGCTGACCGCTGACCGCTGACCGCTGACCGCTGACCGTTCATGAATAAGGATTCTCTCCCATCGCCACCACCACACAAAAAATCCGTAAATCTAACTCTAACTGATGGTATTGGGGCTCTATGTGGCAGCACAGTTTATAAAAGCTTTTGTTGTGATCTTTTTCTTTAAAGTGGGCGAGTTCGTGTACGACTAGCGCTTTTAACAGTGGCTCAGGTGCGCGCAGTAAATCGCTGTTTATGGCTAAATCGTGCTTACGGGTTTTACCTTGCATGCGGTAGGTGTGGGTACCGAGTGCATTGGTAACCATATCACCTTGTTTTTTAAATGCAGCGCGTCCAAACGGTGGGGCGTTTTTTAAATACTGCTTTTTTAAATCAGTGGCGTAGCTGTAAAGTAGTTTGTCGGTGGTGATGGTGTGCGCGTGTGGGTACTTTTTAAGTAAGTAGTCACATACCTTGTTGTTATTTATAAGGCTTAATACTTGCTCAACAATGTTAGCTGGGTAGCCGGTAAAGTAACGTGCGTATTCACTCATTTTTGTTCTCTATTTAAAAAAGCGTTGGCTGGTGGGCTTCTTTTTCGCCGCTGAATGGATTTAATACTGGGTGATTATACCCTAGGTCTTCACAAAACTGCCTAGCAAGGAGTGGAGATTCACGGTTATCAGCAGTATGAAAAAACACATACGGGGATTTACCTTCATCAAGCCATTGTTTTACTTTATTGAGCCACGGTTTATAAAAGGGTTTATAGTCGTTTTGTAAATCGGCTATTACAAAGCGTGCCATCGGCTGCGAGCCAGTAGCTATTGCATGTACCGGTAAGTGGGGCTTTTTTTGTTGTGCATCTATTAAAGCCTCGGTGGTGGGCTTTACTGCAAAAAGCGCACGGGTATCCATAGAAATACGGTTTATATTATTTGCCATTAATAGCTGATTAAGGGCAATTTCGGCCTCACCTTTTTTAAAAAAATCACTATGGCGTACTTCTACGCCGTAATTTAGCTCTTTGGGGAGCAAGCTAATAAATTGCGTTAATTTAGGTAAATCGTTTGGACCAAACGCTTTGGGTAATTGCAGCATTATTTGCCCTGTTTTTTCAAGTATTGGGGCAAATAACGTAAGCCAGTCATTAAGTTCTGTTTGAACATGACTAAGCGCAAGCTCGTGGCTAAAGCGACGATTAAACTTAAACGTAAATTTAAAGTCCTCGGGTACGCTTTGAGCCCAGCGTAAAACAGTGCTTGGCGCTGGGTCTGCGTAAAAGCTGGTATTGCCTTCAACTGAGTTAAAATGCTGGGCATATTGGCTTAGCATATCGGCATTTTTACATTGGCGGGTAAATAAGTTGCCTTTCCAGGCGCTGCTCGACCACTGAGGGCATCCAATATATAACATAAAAAGGGTGGCTTAATGACTTCGTGGCGTAAGTGTACCAAATACATACGGTGCTTGCTGCAAATTCAACCACCAACGTTCAACACGCCCTAGCATCTTGATACTACTTGGGTATAATGCAGGGCTTAATTTGATTATTTTTAGATTGCTAGCGGCTTTATTTGTATTGTGGTGACCAGTTTTTTAAATCACACGCCTTAAAACAAATAAATATAACCGTTTAAGCCTTTTATCTGACAGGAAAACTATGCGCTCTATATATTGCGGACAGCTAAATAAAACTCACGTAGATCAAGAAGTTGAACTATGTGGCTGGATCAACAAACGACGTGACCTTGGTGGACTTATCTTTGTCGATTTACGCGATAGAGAAGGGTTAGTACAAGTTGTATTCGATCCAGAGGTTGAAGGATTAATGGATAACGCTAACAAACTTCGCCAAGAGTTTTGTGTGCAGTTAAAAGGGGTTGTACGTGCGCGCCCAGAAAGCCAAGTAAATAAAGACATGGCAACAGGCGAAGTGGAAATTTTAGGTACTGAGCTAACTATTATTAATCGCTCTGAGCCGCTACCGCTTGATTTTAATCAAACCAATTCTGAAGAGCGCCGCTTAAAGTACCGCTACTTAGATTTACGCCGCCTTGAAATGAGCGACCGTATTAAACTGCGCGCTAAAGCAAGCAGCTTTGTTCGTCGCTTTTTAGATGACAATGGCTTTTTAGACATTGAAACACCTGTACTTACAAAAGCAACACCAGAAGGTGCACGCGATTACTTAGTACCGAGTCGTGTTCATAAAGGTAGCTTTTACGCATTACCACAGTCGCCACAGTTGTTTAAGCAATTGTTGATGATGTCGGGTTTTGACCGTTACTACCAAATTGTTAAATGTTTTCGTGATGAAGATTTACGTGCCGATCGTCAACCTGAATTTACCCAAATAGATTTAGAAACCTCGTTCATGAGCTCTGATCAAGTACGTGGTATGACTGAAAAAATGATCCGTGAAATGTGGCAATCATTACTAAACGTTGATTTAGGCGATTTCCCAATTATGCCTTACAGCGAGGCAATGAGCCTTTACGGTTCTGATAAGCCAGACTTACGTAACCCAATGAAGCTTGTTGATGTAGCTGATTTAGTAAAAGACGTAGAGTTTAACGTATTTTCAGGCCCAGCTAACGACGAAAAAGGCCGCGTTGCTGTATTAACAGTACCGGGTGGCGCTAAGCTTTCGCGTAAGCAACTTGACGATTACACTAAGTTTATTGGCATTTACGGCGCTAAAGGTATGGCGTGGATGAAAGTAAACGACCGTGATGCAGGCGCTGAAGGCGTTCAATCTCCAGTGGCTAAGTTTTTAAGCGAAGAGGTAATTACCCAGTTACTTGAGCGTACTAACGCACAAACGGGCGACATTATTTTATTTGGTGCCGATAAACGCAACGTTGTAAACGAAGCAATGGGCGCGCTTCGCTTGAAGATTGGTGTTGATTTAGAAATCACTAACCTTGATAGCTGGGCGCCACTTTGGGTTGTTGACTTCCCAATGTTTGAAGAAGATGACGAAGGCACGTTACATGCTGTGCATCATCCATTCACAGCACCAAAAGATATTAGCGCAGAAGAGCTTGAAGCAAACCCTGCCGCGGCTATTTCAGATGCTTACGACATGGTATTAAACGGCTACGAAGTAGGTGGCGGTTCGGTACGTATTCATAATGCTGATATGCAAGAAGCAGCATTTAGAATTTTAGGGATTGATGCGCAAGAGCAACAAGACAAGTTTGGCTTCTTACTTGATGCCCTTAAATACGGCACACCACCACATGCTGGTTTAGCCTTTGGTCTTGACCGTTTAGTTATGCTTTTATGTGGTACCGATAACATTCGTGACGTTATTGCATTCCCTAAAACCACTCAAGCATCGTGCTTATTAACCGATGCACCTAGCAAAGCTAATAGCGACTCGTTAACTGAGCTTGCAATCAGTGTGGTAGAAAAAGCAATTCCTAGCGAAGAGTAATACCGCGCGCAACAAATGCGCTTAGCTAGATTTAAAAACCCTTAGGAGTATGCCTAGGGGTTTTTTTATGGTTAAATTTAAACCAGTTCATACCAATCGTGTTAAGTTATTAGTCTATTTAGCACGCTAGAATAGTTAAATATTTAAGTCGATTGGTATCAAATATTATTCAATAGAGAGGGAGTTCTTATGTCGTTTAATCTCACATTATTTGGTGAATTTTTAGCTTTTTTTATTTTGTTTTGCATTCCAATTTTTGCGCTGATTAGCTATAAAATAGGTAAACGCAAAAGCACCATGCCGGGCGTTTTAGCTTTTGTGGGCGGATGCTTAGCGGTATTTCCACTCTTTGGCTTAATTTTTATCGCCTTATTAGCGCTTAAACAAGACTTGCCAAAAACAAGCCCTTATGCCCATTAAACAACCCTAAATACGGACACGTAGTCACAGTGCCAATTTCTAATAATAGCTATTATTGCGATCAGCAATTTAGTGCCTTACAGCTAGCAAAACACACACTCGAAAACACAGAATTTGAAGCGTGTACGTTTATAGATTGCGACTTATCTCAGGGGCAATTTAAAACGTGTCGATTTATAGAGTGCAGCTTTGAGCATTGCAATTTATCGAGCATTGAATGGGGATACAGCTCGCTTGAAAGTGTAAGCTTTAGCCATTGTAAGTTAAACAGCGTGCAATGGAGCAATGCTGATTGGGGAGCGCTAAGTATTGATGCGCCGGTGAGCTTTAATAGCTGTGAGCTTAGTAACTGCTCTTTTTATGAATTAACTTTAAAATCACTAAAATTAATACACTGCTTTGCAAAAAATGTTGATTTTAGACATGCCAATTTAAAGCAAAGTACATTTACAGGAAGTAATTTTCGCGATAGTGAGTTTTTTCAAACCACTTTAACTGAGTGTGACTTTGTAGGGGCTACAGAATTTAATATAGATTTAAACAGTAATACGTTAGCGGGGGCTAAGTTTGAGCGCTTTGAAGCCCTTAATTTACTGACAAGCCTTAACATTGAGCTTTGCGATTAATATGTGAGGAGCGTTTAGAAGCTGCATATTGCAAGCCTCTAAACAATGAATAACCTTTAATAAGATTAAACAGTGGCCTGTAGCTTGGTATTAACAGCTAGGGCCATTTTTATTACGTGCGTTTGCCAATGTGCGGGCAATTTCAAGCAGTGCAGGGGTGATGTCATCAGCGCCGTCTTTGATTAATTTGGTTACATCACCTGATGAATATAAGCTATCGCGCGGCGACTTAATACCAAGTTCGCGGACAAAGTCTTTTGTTTTACCTGTGCTGCCTGTTTCAATAAATTTAAAAATAATACGCTCGTTGTTACTTTTTGGCTCGGCCTGTAACACGGCAATTTCTTCTTTATAGGCTTCTATTCGACTTTGCAAAATGTCGATACGTTGTTCAATAGTGCTGTATGATTTCATGGGGTACTTTTCTAAATTAACTAAAAATAATACCCGTATTATCGCATACATTAGCAATGGCGCGCGCTAACCTTTATAGTAAAAGTTATTTTTATTTAAAAACAATAATTTATATAAATACAACATGCATAAAACAATAAAAAAGTTACTAACATTAAGTGCATTTAGCCTAAGCGCGAGTTTAATATCACCATTAAGCTTTGCTGATGATGTAATAGTGGATCAAAGCCGCAATCGCACCATCCCTATAAATATCACATACCCCAATGAGAGTAATCAATGCAGCGTACACGCAAAGTGCCCTGTAGCATTTGTAAATGCAGGCTACGGCATTAGCCACAATGACTACACGTTTGCGAGTAAGCTATTTAATGCACAGGGTTATTTAAGCATTGCAGTCGCGCATGAGCTTAAAACCGACCCTGCACTTAATCGTATACAGCCTTATTTAACCACCCGCATGGAAAACTGGCACCGTGGTGTGGTAACGCTTAAGTTTTTAGTTAATCAGCTAAGTGCTCAATACCCTGAGTATAACTTTTCTCAGCTCACGTTATTTGGCCACTCTAACGGCGGCGATATATCCGCTTTATATGCTTCAATTTACCCAAATGAAGTAAGCCAACTAATTACCCTCGATCACCGACGCATGTTGATCCCACGTAATAAAAACATACGCGTGCTTACACTGCGTGGTAGCGATTATCCAGCCGATGCGAATGTTTTATTAAATGAAACAGAGCTAAAAAGCTTCCCTGTAAGCCAAGTATTGATTGAAAAATCGCGCCATAACGATATGTACGACGGCGGGCCAAAATGGCTGGTGGATAGAATGAGTAAAGAAATGACCGTATTTATAAGTAGTAATCAGCTAAACTTCTTGGACTAAAAGATGGAATTATATGAGCAAGTAGGTCGGGAATTTGTTAATGGTAATTATACTTGTGATTTAAATAAATTAACTTGGACACAAGCTTTTACATTTATATTAAGAGAATACCACGACTTAGATATTCAAAAAGATAAAGTCCATCTTCTATGGACAGAAAACGGCGGTCACTTAAGGCGTAAACTTTCAAATGATAAACTTTTACTGAATGTATTAAAGTTAACTCTGCCAACCTACAGTGGAAATGGATTGGTTTTGTATCGAGGTGAATGTCATTTTTTATACCAACAAAATAAAATAGGTTTTTGTTGGACTCCTCTTCAAAGTGTTGCAGAAGCTTTTGCCAGTGGTCTAAATGCTATTGAGTCAGGTGGCGTCCTTTTAAAAGCTTATGCCCCAACGCCTGCGATTTTATCCGCTCCAAATAAGCATAGCTCTGACCAAATGGGGGAGTTTGAGTATACTTGTGATCCTAACTTGTTAGAGAATATTAAGACCGTTCAATTTTTTAAAAAAATTGAATCTTAGTTATTGCTTTTCGTAAATAGCGCAGCCACAGCTGCGCTATTTTTGTTTTAGTTACTCAACTAATTCACTTACTACAATTGGGCTGTCATGCAGGGTTTTATGCACTGGGCATTTGTCGGCTATTTCTAGCAGACGCTGGCGCTGTGCTTCGGTTAAGTCGCCGCGTAGGGTAATTTTACGGGTAATGGCCTCTAGGTTTTGGGTACATTCGCCGTTGTCGCAATCTTTGTAATAGTCGCGGGTGTGTTCAAGCTCTACTTTTATATGATCAAGCGGCAGCTTTTTTAAGGTTGCATACATACGCAGTGTCATTGAGGTACACGCGCCTAGGCCTGCGAGTATATGGTCGTAAGGATCGGGGCCTAAATTACTGCCACCTACTTTTAATGGCTCATCGGCAAGCCATGTATGATCTTTAGTACTTACGTGCTGAGTAAATATATGATCTTTTTCTTCAACCAGTACTTTGCCGTTTTCTAATTTTGCGCTGTAGTTGCTTTGCTCATATTTAACGTAGCGGTTTGCCCAATTAGCAATAAGCGTAGCAGCGTACTCGGCATCGTTTTTATTACTCAGTAAGTGGTCGGCGTTATCGAGGCTAATAAAGCTTTTTGGGTGTTTGGCTGATGCGTAAATTTTCTCGGCTTCTGAAATATTAACCGTGGCATCAACAGGGGAATGCATAACTAAAAGTGCGCGTTTTAATTTACCTATATGGCTACGGTCGTACTTTGCGATGTCCTCTACAAATTGTTTTTTTATGGTAAATTCGCGCCCAGCTAAGCTAACTTTAGCTTCACCTGCGGCGTTTATTTCGTCTAAATGGGCTTCAAAGTTATGTGCAACGTGTTGCGCATCTGAAGGAGCGCCAATTGTTGTAATAGCCGATACCTCAGGAATATGCTCTGCAGCAGCCAGTACGGCAGCGCCGCCTAAGCTGTGGCCAATTAATAACTGCGGCGCATCAAAGTAAGTACGCAGGTGATCGGCTGCGGCCACTAAATCTTGAATATTTGATGAGAAGTTACTGTTTGCAAAGTCGCCGTCGCTATTGCCAAGGCCGGTAAAGTCAAAGCGCAGTACGGCAATACCCTGTTGGGTAAGGGCGCGGCTTATGCGCGTAGCGGCAGCAATATCTTTACCACAGGTAAAGCAGTGTGCAAATAAAGCATAAAACTTTACATCGCCGGCTGGGCGTTCAAGCTGGCCTGCAAGTTCTAAATCGCCGCTTTTAAAAGATACTTTTTGTCGCATAGAAGAGCCTTAGTGTTTCATTAAAATACGTTACAATAATAGATAAGATATAAGCACTAACTAGTGTAATTTCAATGTTTATTATGCTTTGATCTTGATCAAGTAAACTGCTTACTATTTCATCGTGAGGACATTTGTCCTTATGTTTTTTGGGTGGTTTGTCTATCCTCGCACAGCGCTATAATGAAGGTTTTGCTACTTTATATTGGCTAATTAGCTATATTTTAAAGCAGCTCACTTCTAACAACCTATTCACTGGAACGTACAATGCAATTACCTACTGTTGATTATAAAGCTCCCGATGCGGCTGCTCACTTTGTTGAATCGTTAAGAAACACCGGTTTTGGTGTATTAAAAAATCACCCAATCCCGCAATCTTTAGTTGAGTCTATTTACGAAAAATGGCAAGACTTTTTTAATTCAGAGCAAAAGCACGACTTTTTATTTTCTAAAGAAACGCAAGACGGTTATTTCCCGCCTTCTGTATCTGAGGTAGCTAAAGGCTTTACAGTAAAAGACATTAAAGAGTACTTTCATGTTTACCCTAAAGGTCGCGTGCCTGCAGAGCTTGAAGCCGACGTACGTGAGTACTACCGCTTAGCTAACGAATTTGCAGCAACGCTTTTAAGCTGGGTTCAAGCAGAGGCACCAGCCGATGTACGTGCTAAGTTTTCTATCGATTTAAAAGACATGATTGCTGATTCTGAGCAAACATTGTTACGCATTTTACATTACCCGCCAATGACAGGTGATGAAGAGCCTGGTGCAATTCGCGCTGCAGCACATGGTGACATTAACTTATTAACTGTATTACCTGCATCGAACGAGCCAGGCCTGCAAGTTCAAAAAACTGATGGCGGTTGGTTAGATGTGCCATGTGACTTTGGTAGCTTAATTATTAATATTGGTGACATGTTACAAGAAGCGTCGGGCGGGTACTTCCCATCGACTATTCACCGTGTAATTAACCCAACGGGTAAAGCGTCGACTAAGTCGCGTATTTCTTTACCGCTGTTTTTACACCCACGTCCTGATGTAGTGCTTTCTGAGCGTTACACGGCAGACAGCTACCTACAAGAGCGTTTACGCGAGCTAGGTGTTAAATAACGTTATATTTATTGAGTTAAATATAAACCAAAAGCGGCTTTTAGCCGCTTTTGTTGTTTTTAAGCAAGGTTATACCAATCCGCAATAATGTTGAATCATTTTTAGGGGCTAAACGTGTCGCTATCTGCGTTAAAAAATTCTCATTTATGACTATATGGATGCAGAAGGTAGAGCAATGCAGGAGCAATTGCCGAGAACAACTAAATAACGAATTTATTGTCTAGCTATCAACACGTTTATCTATTCTCAAAATAGATCACTTAATTAAGCGGGTTGGTATTAATTTTTTGGGTAAGTTTGTTTCATTATTAAAACCGACTCAGCAATTATTTACTCAAGTATAGCTAAATCGATATTTTCCAATTTTGTCACGTACAAACAGCTTTTACCTAGGCTATGTTTACCAAGCTTATTTAATAATGCCGCTATTTTGGGGTGATCAAAGCCAGGCATAATATAAATAGAAAGCTTAGTTTTGCGTGGTGAAAACCCTGTGATTGGCCATTCACCTGTGCGGCCGGAGTCGTACTTATAGCTGTATTGGTCAAACCCTATAATATCTTTACCCCATACAACAGGCTTTGCCCCGGTGACTTTTTCAAACAGGGTTAGTAAGGTTTGTGTGTCTTCAATACGCTTTGAATCTATACTTTCTAGGCATTGCTTAAGTGGTATTTGGTTTGCTTTAGTTTTTAATGTCATAGCGTTGATTTGTATTGTTATTAGCTACTCTAAGGTTAGCACTTAATTTGCTAAGTGAATATTTCCATGCATTTCTAAGTTAGTTGCGTATAATGCGCCCTTGGCCGGTTTGGCCTTTTTTTTATTGAGAGATTTTATGAGTTTTGATGGTTTAGGTTTATCACAGTCTTTAGTTAACGCGGTTTTAGAAAAGGGCTATGAAACGCCAACGCCTATTCAGGCTCAAGCAATTCCTGCAATTATTGAACGTCGCGATGTGATGGCGGCTGCACAAACAGGCACAGGTAAAACTGCCGGTTTTACGTTACCGCTAATTGAGCTGTTATCTAAAGGCAGTAAAGCAAAAAGTAACCACGTACGTGCCCTTATTTTAGCGCCTACGCGTGAGCTGGCTTTGCAGGTAAGCGAAAACGTTGAAGAATACGCTAAGCACTCTGATGTAAGTTCGTTTGTAGTGTACGGCGGCGTAAAAATAAACCCACAAATGCAGCGCCTTCGTAAAGGGGTTGATATTTTAGTGGCCACGCCTGGGCGTTTAATCGATTTACATAATCAAAACGCTGTTAAGTTTGATAATGTTGAAGTGCTGGTACTTGATGAAGCGGACCGCATGCTTGATATGGGCTTTATTCACGACATTAAACGCCTGATTGCTAAAATGCCGCCTAAACGCCAAAACTTAATGTTTTCGGCAACGTTTTCAGATGATATACGAGCATTGGCAAAAGGGTTAATTAACGACCCTGTTGAAATATCAGTTGCGGCAAAGAACACCACTGCTAAAAGCGTAACGCAAAGCGTTTACGCTGTTGATAAATCGCGTAAAACCGCATTACTTAGCCATTTAATTCGTAGCAACGATTGGCAACAAGTATTAGTGTTTAGCCGTACCAAGCACGGTGCAAACCGTTTAGTTAAACAGCTTGAGCGCGACGACATAGTAGGCGCCGCTATTCATGGTAATAAATCACAAGGCGCTCGTGTTAAAGCATTAGATGGTTTTAAAAGCGGTGAAGTACGCGTACTTGTAGCGACTGATATTGTGGCACGTGGCCTTGATATTGTTGAGCTTCCGCATGTGGTTAACTACGACTTACCAAACGTATACGAAGATTACGTTCACCGTATTGGCCGTACAGGCCGTGCTGGTGCATCAGGGCATGCTATTTCGTTTGTAACAGCCGATGATGCCGCTGATTTATACGGTATTGAACGTTTTATAGGTGAGCTAATCCCTCGCGCTGAAGAGCCTGGATTTGAACCAACTAGCCCAGTGCCTGAGCGCGCATTAGATGCTCGTCCAATTAAACCTAAAAAGCCTAAAAAAGCAAAACAGCCGTTTAACAAACCTAAGTCTGATAAGCCGAACAGCAAAAAACCAAACAATGGGGGAAGCGGTACCGGCCCACGTCGTGGTGGCTCTAAAAAACCAGCAGCCAAAACCGATGACAACGCACAAAGCCCATGGGCAAAGCGTCAATCGGTAGGTGGTAATGGCCAGCGCCGTCGTCGCCCAAATAACGATTAATCATTATTAAAGATTGTATTGGCCTTTAATTAAACGCCAATACAAAAAACGCGCTACCTTTTTAATAGAAGTAGCGCGTTTTTTATTATCTGTAATTTATACTTACCTGATCAACGAATTAACGCCTAATCCTACAAACAAGGTAACGCTAACGCTTAGTAAGGTGCCTAGCATAACGTACTCGGTGAGCTTTTTATCTTTACTGGCACTTAAATCGCCAAACCTAAATACCGACTTGGCAGCTAGCAAAAAGCCAAGCCCAGCAAATTGATCAAGTAATATAAAGCTCAGCATAAGTACTCGCTCTATCATGCCAATGCTTTGTCCGGCCAATGGTAAGCTGCCCTCACTTGAAAAGTTAGCGGTGAGCCTTTCAAGCATCATTCTTATAAATACGGCACTTGGGCTTAATATAATTAAATATCCGCATACAACCCAAAGTACTTTAGGGTTTATGGCAAGTGCGCTTACGTACGCGATTAAACTTTGGTTATCAGTTATATAAATACACAGCGCTATTATTACGGCTATATGCGCGATTTGGTCGAGTAAAAAGGGCACAACCCCTTTGTTAGAATACGACTTAGCAATATCTATTAGGTAGTGGCTAAGCATAATTGCAGCTGTTGAAAGTAACACGGTGCTTAGTTGTTGCCAGCCATAGCTATATTCCCAAAGCGCTAAAATAACGGCGCTAACCACACCGTGTACTAATACATGCAGGTAGAGCTTTTTAGCTTTAAAGTGGTGGGTGTTTCTATCGTTTACCCAGCTCATTGGTTGTAAAAAAAAGTCACTGACTAGGTGGCCTATAATTAATGCCGCTAATAATAACGAAAACCCCATTACTCACTTCCTTTTGCAATCGTTGTTATGACCTGTTTAGCGTGTACTATAAATCGCTCTATTAGCTGATAATTTGCTAAGTTAAGCAATTTAGTGACATTTTCGCGACTGGTGTTAAGCTCTTTTGCCAGTGCTGCATGGCTGTTATCGGCCTGGGTTAAATACACGTAAAGCGCATTGGCTTGTTTTTGCGTTATTTTGCTAAGCAAGGTATCAACAAAGGCAAGGTTAAGACTAAAGCCTTCATCTAGGGTGTGCTTTGCTATCTGTAAGGTAAAGCGCTGATTGGCTATTTTATCAAGGCCTTGCCCTGAGAGCACAAAGGCCGAGCCGGTGGCTGTTTTTATATCGCTGCGTGGGTTGTCTACCTCACCTAAGGCCATACTTTGGCGTAGCTCGTAACCTGCCGACTTTAAATGCAAATAAATGATAATAGCGGTTTTAATTAACTGCTCGCTTTGATTTATTTGCAACTGAAAAGCATCACCTCGGTATATGGTCCACAGTGAGGTATTATTACTAATTGCACGCAAACTTTGCTCTAGCTGATAAAGCATGGCATCGTATTGCTGCTTAGGTATTTTTTGCGATTTAATTATATCGCCGCTGATCACACCAATCATAAAAATCCAAAAAGTAACTTAATGCAGTTACATAGAATCAGGTAACCAAATTTGGTTACATTTAATTAAGTAACCAATTTAGGTTACTTAAAACAAAATTGCAAGGTTCACTCGTTAATGGCGTTTTATTTCAGCTGCGCTGAGCTGTGAGCACTTAAGGAAACAAATGACTTTACAAAACGATCAGCAAATCAGTAAGCCACGTGTCGGTATTTTTGTTGATGTACAAAACATTTATTACACGTGCCGCGAAAGTTACCGTAAAAACTTTGATTACAATGCATTTTGGGCGCACATGAAGCAACAGTATTCTATAGATTGTGCATTTGCGTATGCCATTCACCGCGGTGATGAAAAACAAAACCAGTTTCAAAATATTTTGCGTGCTATTGGCTTTGAAGTAAAACTAAAGCCGTTTATTCAGCGCCGCGACGGCAGCGCAAAAGGGGATTGGGATGTAGGCATAACGATAGATATGCTAGAGCAAGGCAAAAACCTCGATAAAGTTATTTTGCTCTCTGGTGATGGCGACTTTGCGTTATTGCTAGGGCATTTAAAAAATCAATACAATGTACCGTGCGATGTGTACGGCGCCGATAAGTTAACCGCAGAGGTGCTTAAGCAAAGTGCAGAACAGTTTCATTTAATTGATGATAGCTTGCTACTCTAAAGCATAAAATATAGCGGCTAAGTGCCTGCAACATGAGAGTTTTTAATAAAGAGCCTATATAGCTAATATAGGCTTTTTTTATTGCTGTAATAAATTGGGTTTACTCAGCGGTTATGGTAATTTTACGCCATACCATGTTATTGAGGACTCACATGCTTTATTACAGCGACATGCCATTAGACCGCGGGTCTAATTTTCGTAAAAACGCGGCGTGGTTAAACGCACAAATGTCGGCACAAAGTAAGTGGCTTTTGGTGAATAATAACCACACTTTGTTTTATAAAGACGCAGCTCAAGTGTGCTACTTAACGTATCAGCAAATTGCCCATTTAGATTTATCAAACGCTATTTATTTAGGCTCAAATACCGAGCAACAGGGTGTGTTTGCGTTAGATGTTTCAGCCATACACGATGACGAACTCAAGTGCGTTATAGGCGACGCACAGTTTTTTGATATACGCCAATATGGCCCTCACGTTGATATACAAGATGGCTCTATCGCCGCTCTTGCCCGTGGCTTATGTTATTGGCATGCAACGCATAGTTTTTGTGGGCGTTGTGGCAGTAAAAATACATTAATAGAAGCAGGGCATTCTCGCCTATGTGAAAACGAGCACTGCAAGCACCCTACATTTCCACGCACTGACCCTGCAGTAATTATGGTGGTTACTAAAGAATTTGAAGATGGAATAGAGCGTTGTTTATTGGGTCGTCAAGCAATATGGCAACAAGGCATGTATTCGTCATTGGCGGGCTTTGTAGATCCAGGTGAAACACTAGAGCAAGCTGTAGCACGCGAAGTTAAAGAAGAAGCAGGCATTGACGTTGATAATGTACGTTATATTGCCTCGCAACCTTGGCCATTTCCTTCCTCTATTATGTTGGGTTTTATTGCACAGGCTAAAACTGAGCAAATAAACGTAGATAAAGATGAATTAGACGATGCCAAATGGTTTACGCGCGAAGAAGTTAAGGCGTTTGGCAATATGGGCGATGAAGGCGATCATTATAAACTCCCTCGGGTCGATTCAATTTCGCGTTTTTTAATTGAACAATGGCTTTCAAATAAGGCTTAAGGATTGGTAATGGCGACAAGCAAAAATAAAAATACTCAGTTAGTATCAACGGGGCGTAAAAAAGCCTACACCCATGGTGTGGTAAATCCCGTAGTACAACGCGCTTCTACAATTGTATTTGACAGCGTGGCCGAATTAAAAGAAGCCGCTAAAACCCGCGGTGATAAAACATTATTTTATGGCCGCCGTGGCACAACTACACATTTTGCACTGCAAGAGGCGATAACCGAGCTTGAAGGCGGCGAAGGCTGCGCACTTTATCCATGTGGCGCTGCGGCAATAAGCCAAGCGTTATTGTCGTTTGTAAAAGCGGGCGATCATATTTTAATGGTTGATAACGTGTATGAGCCTACGCGTGATTTTTGCGATAAAATTTTAGCGGGACTAGGTGTTACCACCACTTATTACCCACCCACGATTGGCGCAGGTATTGAGGCGTATATTCAGCCAAACACAAAAGTGCTGTTTTTAGAATCGCCTGGCTCTATAACCATGGAAATACAAGATGTACCTGCCATGGTAAAAGTAGCCAATGAGCATAATATTATGACCATGCTTGATAACACCTACGGCAATGGCTTGCATTACCGCCCACTTGAACACGGTGTAGATATTAGTATTCAAGCAGCAACTAAGTACATTGTTGGCCACTCTGATGTAATGATGGGTGTAGCAGTGGCAAATAAAAAGTACTGGCCAACCCTGCGTGAGCAGTCGTACTTATTAGGGCAATGCACCAGCGCAGATGATGCCTATTTAGCGCTTAGAGGCTTACGTACTATGGCAGTGCGTTTAAATCAGCACGAAATGGCGGCTATAGAGGTGGCAAAATGGCTTGAGCAACATGAGTTAGTTGATCATATTCGCCATCCTGCATTTGCAAGCTGCCCTGGGCATGAATTTTTTAAGCGCGACTTTGATGGCAGCAATGGATTGTTTTCATTTGTAATGAAAACCGGAAACCAAAAAGCCATTGATGCGTTTTTAGATAGCCTTGAGCACATTAAAATGGGTTTTTCGTGGGGCGGCTTTGAAAGTTTAGTCACCGCCAATTTGACCATGAAAGGTTTACGTTCGAACACCGGCTGGGATTTAGGCCCTGTTATTCGCTTGCATATTGGCCTTGAAGACATTGATGATTTAATTAATGACTTAAGCCAAGCACTTGAGGTATACCAACAGCATTTATAAAAATAGGCTAAATAAACAAAGTTTGGCCTGTTACATTTAAACGGTTTGTTACAAAGCTCACTTATGGTGAGCTTTTTTTTGCTGGTAATTCAAGGTGTTTACACTTACTGTTGTTACATTACGCTTTATTTTAAAGCATGAGCAACGTCATTAAGGAAAACCAATGGCAACATCATCATTAGTGAACATAGGGCGATTAACCCAAATAGCGGGTTTTGAGCTAGTACGTATGTTTTTAACCAAGCGCGGCTTAATTGCAATGGCCGCCTTTGCCCTTGTTTGGTTACTTATTTTACGCTACCCGATAGGCCAAGCCGTCAGCATTATTAGTGCCCCCAATTTTGAGCAAATGGCACGCGATATTTCAGGCAGTATTGGTTTAAGTAAGTTGCTTGATTGGCCTGAGGCCGAATTTGCTATGTACTGGCTAGTCGCTTTGTATAGCTTTCCGCTGTTTGCTATTTTTATATCAAGCGATCAAACCGTTGGCGATAGAGAGCGCGGCACATTACGGTTTTTATCATTGCGCTCTACACGGTTTGAAATTTTATTTGGCCGTTTTTTAGGTCAGCTTGGCGTGTTAGCGTGTTTATTAGCTATTACCCTAGTGGCAACCCTTGGCGTACTTGGTTACAGAGAGCCTAGCCTATTAATGGGTGGGTTAAGCCGTGCGGTTTCTATATTTATAATAATGGTGGTGGTACTTAGCCCGTTTGTGGCATTAATGAGTTTGATTAACACGTTTGCTCGCTCGTCGCGTTTAGCAATTGTATTAGCCATTTTATATTTTGCTGGTGGCGGCATTATTGTGGGTATATTGGCGTGGCAAGTACCGGCTCTAAATGCGCTCGATTACCTTTTCCCAGGGGTTAATTCTGAACTTTTAGCTGGGCAAAACCTACCTTTATTGAGTGCCTTAGGTGTGCCGCTTATTCAAAGCGCTGTATTTATAGCGATTGCGCATCGAATATTTACAAGGAGTTCGCTATGAGCGTATTAATAAAAGCCAGCGGCTTGAGTAAATCGTATGGCGCAAAGCAAGCACTTAACAACGTAAGCTTTGAAATTCAAAAAGGCGCACCTGTGGCGTTAGTGGGCCCAAATGGCGCCGGTAAAACCACATTATTTAGTTTATTGTGCGGCTATATTAACCCAAGCCACGGTGAGCTCAGTATTTTAGGGCATAAGCCTGGTAGTGCCGCGTTGTTCAACCAAGTGAGTGCATTACCGCAAGATGCGCAGTTAGATCCGCGTTTTAATATAGATAAGCAACTGGCGTTTTATGGCAAGCTTCAAGGCATGGGCGCTAAACAAAGCCACAATGAAGCGCTGCGCGTACTTGATTTGGTTGGCTTAAAAGAAGTCGCTAAACAGCGTGCGGGCGATTTATCTCACGGTATGCGTAAACGGGTTACGATAGCGCAAGCGCTGATTGGCTCGCCGAAAATAGTGATGCTTGATGAAGCCACAGCAGGGCTTGACCCTATTCATGCCAGAGAGGTGCGAGAGCTGGTATCGAGCTTAAGCGATGAAGCCACCTTTATTTTAAGTTCGCACGATTTAACCGAGCTTGAGCGATTATGCTCCCAAGTGCTTCACCTAGATAAGGGCATTTTGAGCGAGCACCAAACAAAAGACAACAATACGCATACTCACTTTTATACCTTAATGCTCAACGAGGTGTATCAAAATGTGGAGCAGCAACTGCAGGCGTTAGCAGGTGTAAGCCGTGTGTATATGAGCCAACATAAAGAATACGTGATTGAGTACCAGCCAACCGGTGAGCCACTTGATATTGCTTTATTAAACTTTTGCCATCAACAAAACTGGCAATATAGGCAGTTAGTAAATGGTCACACCTTAGAAAATCAAATATTTACACAGGAGAAAGCATAATGGGACTACTCAGTGGTTTAATGGGAAATGCAAGCGAAGTAGATGATTCTGATTTAGAAAAAGTACTTGCCAATACCCTAATAGATGGCGAACAAGTAGAAAAAGCCTATAAGGTGATTCGCGATATGTTTATTTTTACTAATAAGCGTTTAATTTTAATTGATAAGCAAGGTATGACCGGCTCTAAAATGGAAATGGTGAGTATTGCTTATTCTAAAATTACTAAGTTTAGTAAAGAAAGTGCAGGGCACTTTGATTTAGATGCCGAGCTTAAAATTTGGATTGGTTCAGACCCAACGCCTATTAGTAAAGAGTTTAAATCGGGCGATAATATTAACGAAGTTTATCGTGTAATAAGTCAGCATGCGCTTTAATTTGCTGAACATGTTTTAAGTAGTTGTTGACTATATGTTGCAACTACTTTAAATTTACAGTTTCTTACACCTACTTACAATTAACTTAATAAATACAACTGCTTAATTAAGTTTTCATTCAGTTTCTCAGCGTTAGCATGTCCCCACTTTAGTCAATGAGCTAAAGCATAAAAAGCAATGCACAAAGGGAAGTCTTACAATGAAAAAATTAGCAGTTATTATTTCAAGCATTTTATTATCTAGCACTGCGGCTGCTGCAGACAGCTACAATTCAATCAGTAATTTAAGCTACAAAGATAGCGATAACAACGACACCGTTGCTGTAGACTCTATTTATTACCTATCTCCTAAAAAAACATTAGGTCCTTACGATCAGTTTGAGTACATTAATAAACAAACTAACGTTTACGGCGGTTATGCTGATGACGACTTTGGCGATGTTACTAACATTGGTGGCGAATACTTTATTAATGAATTTGTTGTTGGCGCATCTTACGAAAACCTTGACCCAGATTCGGGCTCTAACGGTGAGCTTTACAAGCTAACTGGTGGCTACTTCTTTAACCCTGATTTATTAGCAAAAGTAACGCTTGTTGAAAACAAAGACGGCGATGACTTTGCTTTGTTTGATTTAGCATACAATCACATGCTAAACAGCACAGACTACGTAGGTGTAACACTTACATCTGATGACGACTTTGATTACCGCGCTGTTGCAGCTAAGTACTTTATTGACTTACAGCAAGGTAACTTTTTAACGTTTGAAGGTAAATACGAGAGCATTGAAGATGCAGAAAACCAGTGGGTAGCAGAAACTAACTACTACTTCTCAAAAGCAACCTCGGTATTTGCTAACTACAACAAGCAAGATACATACAGCTTTGGTGCTCAGCACTTCATCAATAAAAACATTGGTCTTAAAGTAGGTTACGAGAACAATGCAGATGACTCTGATAACGATGCATACTTTGCAAACATGCGTTTTCAGTTTTAATTAAGCCCTGTACTTAATTAAAAGCATAAAAAGCCCGCTACTGTAGCGGGCTTTGTTGTTTTTAACTTTACATTGACCGTGGTAAACGTTTTACCAGCCGCAATTACGGCCTTTGTTTTGCTCATCTAAATAGCGTTGCAGCGGTGCAAAGTAATCAAGCATAGCGGTTGCATCCATTTGCGGCTTGCCAGTGATGGTTTCAAGGGCTTCTTGCCATGGACGAGAAGAGCCCATTTCTAGCATTGCGTTTAGCTTATCCCCCGCTTCTTTTGAATTATAAATAGAGCAGCGGTGAATGGCTTTATCGTTACCGGCTATTTCACATAAGCTACGGTGAAATTCAAACTGTAAAATATGCGCTAAAAAGTAACGTGTATAAGGAGTGTTGCCTGGTACGTGGTATTTAGCACCTGGATCAAAGTCATCTTCGCTACGTGCAATAGGCGCTTTCACACCTTGGTATTTTTCACGTAGCTCCCACCACGCTTTATTATAATCTTGTGGCTTTACTTGGCCCGAAAATACCTGCCAGCGCCATTGATCAACCATTAAGCTAAAGGGCACAAAGGCGACTTTATCTAGCGCCATTTTCATTAGTAAGCCAATGTCTTTTGACTCATCAGGTACTTGCTCAAGTAAACCAATTTCTTTTAAGTAACCGGGTGTAACCGATAAAGCAATGGTGTCGCCAATGGCTTCGTGAAAACCATCGTTGGCACTTTCTTGATAAAATAAAGGCTGTTTATTATAAGCGCGCTGATAAAAGTTGTGGCCTAACTCATGGTGAATAACAGAAAATTCTTCGCCGGTGCGTTGAATACACATTTTAATGCGTAAGTCGTCTTTGCTATCTATATTCCAAGCAGAGGCATGACACTGTACGTCTCTGTCTTTCGGTTTTACAAATAACGAACGCTCGTAAAAAGTCTCTGGCAGTGGCTCAAACCCCATTGAGGTAAAAAAGGTTTCAGCACCTTTAACCATTTTTAGCTCGTCGTAATTATTTTTAGCTAATAGCTCGGTAACATCGTAACCCGGATCGGCGTTTTCTGGCGCGACCACATCGTAAATGTTACCCCACGCTTGCGCCCACATGTTTCCTAATAAATGCGCAGGAATAGGCTCATCTTGGGCTACTTTGTCGGTGCCGTATTTTTCGCCTAATTTAGCGCGTACATGGCAATGCAGTGAGTTATAAAGTGGCTTTACTTGCCCCCAAATGCGGTCAAGCTCGGTTGTAAAGTCATCGGCTGGCATATCGTACTTGCTGCGCCACATTGCGCCGGTATCAGCATAACCTAGCTCTTTAGTCCCTTCGTTTGTAAGGGTTACTTGCTGCTCGTAAAGTGGGCGCATGGGCTTTGAAATTTGGCGCCACCCTTGCCATAAATCAAGTAGCTCGTTGTAATCACGGCTGGTGGCCATTTTTGCGGTCATATCACCAAGGCTTAAACAGCTGCCATCGTCTTTACAGTATTTACCTTTACCGTATAAACCACCTAGCTCTGCCACAATAGTTGAAAGTTGGGCTGTTTTTTCAGCGTCCTGAGGAGCGGGTAAAGTAAGCGCAAGTTTAAGTTTATTAAGCTTGCGGCGTGCATCGTAATCAAGCGCTAAGTCGTCAAATTGTGCTGCCTGATTGGCTAAACGTACGACCGACTCGGTCATTTTACGATTAACTTCGGCAGATAACGCCGAGGTGTCGTGTGTTATAAAGTTTGCGTAAATCCACTCAGCGCGGCTCGACTCTAGGTAAAGCTCACTTAGTTCTTGCTCGGCTTTGGCAATAAATGCATTGGCATCTTGTTTTGTAAGAGGCTTCTCGGTCTGTGCTGAATCGGTAGTGTCTATGGCTATTTCTGCTTCGCAGGCGGTTAGCGCTAATGTACTTGCGACTATGAGGGCGCTCATACTTAGTTTAAAGCGTGGCGTGTTCATTGTATTCCTTTGGTTTATTGTTATTAAGAAAGTGATAATAGCAGCGATGTTTAAAACAATAAAATTAATACGTTAAGGCGTGTGGTGCATCGCGCAATGATTGTATTTAAACTAAGATGGGTCATAATTAAGTTACTATTTTCATTCAATGTAAAAGGAATGTGCTCATGTCAGTATTTATAATATTGCTGGTCGTGGTGGTGGTTATTTTTGCAGTCAAAGATATTCGCCTCAACCTGATCAGCCGTCCTACGTTTAAAATGTTTAAAAAGGTACTTCCGCCGCTCTCGCAAACTGAGCGAGAGGCAATGGAAGCCGGCGATGTATGGTGGGATGGTGAGCTATTTAGTGGTAATCCAGATTGGCAAAAACTGCATAGCTTTCCAAGGCCTGAGCTTAGCGATAAAGAAAATGACTTTATGGATAATCAGGTGAGCACGCTACTGGCGATGCTAGATGATTACCAAATTGTACAAAAAGATAAAGACTTGCCAAAAGAAGTCTGGGATTACTTAAAAACAGAGGGCTTTTTTGCGCTGATCATTCCTGAAAAATTTGGTGGACGTGAGTTCTCTGCCATTGCTAATTCAACCATAGTGTCAAAAATTGCTACAAAAAGCTTAACTGCGGCGGTTACAGTTATGGTGCCTAATAGCTTAGGCCCAGGCGAGCTGTTACTGCATTATGGCACAAAAGAGCAACAAGACCGTTGGTTGCCAAGCCTTGCAAGTGGTAAAGATGTACCGTGTTTTGCACTTACAGGCCCAGAAGCAGGCTCTGATGCCGGCAGTATTCCCGACTCAGGCGTAGTGTGTAAAGGGCAGCATAATGGTGAAGAAGTTATAGGCCTGCGTTTAAATTGGTCTAAGCGTTATATTACGCTTGCGCCGGTTGCAACTGTACTTGGCCTTGCCTTTAAAATGTATGACCCAGATGGGTTATTAGGCGATGAAAAAGAGCTAGGTATTACCTGTGCGCTAATTCCTACAGATCACGAAGGGGTAGAAACGGGTGAGCGCCATTATCCATTAAACATGGCATTCATGAACGGAACTACCTACGGTAAAGATGTTTTTATTCCGCTAGATTGGATTATTGGCGGTGAGCAGGGCGCAGGACGAGGCTGGCGCATGTTGGTTGAGTGTTTAAGTGCTGGACGCGGTATTTCTTTACCTGCACTAAGCACCGCAACAGGGCATTTAGCCTCTAAAATGAGCTCTGCTTACTCTGTGGTACGCCAACAGTTTGGTGTATCAATTGGCCAATTTGAAGGTGTACAAGAAGCCTTAGCGCGTATTGGCGGGTTAACGTATACGTTAGAGTCTGCGCGTTTAATGACCGCAGGCGCAATAGATTTAAAACTGAGCCCATCGGTTGTTACAGCCATTGCAAAATACCATATGACCGAAATGGGGCGTACGGTAATGAACGATGCAATGGATATTCACTCTGGTAAAGGTATTCAAGTTGGGCCTAATAACTATTTAGCCCATGGTTATATGGGGATCCCGGTATCGATTACCGTTGAAGGGGCAAACATTTTAACCCGCAACTTAATGATTTTTGGCCAAGGTGCCACGCGTTGTCATCCGTTTGTGTTAAAAGAAATGGAAGCTGCCGCAATGGAAGACGATGATGCAGCACTTGATCAATTTGATAGTTTATTGATGAAGCACATTTTATTTGCTGCCAGTAACGCCGGCATGGCTTTTGTGCATGGTCTTACGCGAAGCTGTTTGGCAAAAGCGCCCGTGTGCGGTGCAACCGCTGTGTATTACAAACAGCTAAGCAGAATGAGCCGAGGGCTTGCTTTTACTACAGATGTAGCCATGTTGGTACTTGGTGGCGAGCTAAAGCGTAAAGAGATGATTTCGGCGCGTTTAGGTGATGTGCTTAGCCATTTATATTTAGCGTCTACGGTATTAAAGCGCTTTGAAGATGAAGGGCGCCAACAGGCTGATTTACCTTTTGTGAAATACGCTATTGAAAATTCTCTTTATGAGATAGGCCAAGCGTTTGACGGTTTTTTCAAAAACTTTTCAAATCCGGTGGTTAACTTTTTACTTAAACGCATAGTGTTTCCGCTGGGGAATCACTACCACAAGCCAAGTGATGAAACAGCCCAAAGTATTTGCGAGCATATGACGCAACCTGGGGTGTTTAGAAACCGCTTAACGCACTTATGTTATGTAGATGAAAATGCGGGCACGGGCGTGATGGAAAATGCATTTTTAGCTATGCACGATATGCAAACACAGTTTAAAGAGTTAAAACACTGGCAACGCAGTGGTAAGGTCCCTGCAACGCTCGACATAGAAGGCGCAATAAATTACGCATTAGAGAATGAGCTCCTTGCGCAAGCAGATGCCGATGCAATGCACCATACCAATAAACTAAGAAAACAAGCAATTGACGTTGACAACTTTAAACCCGGTGAATTATAACGCTTAAGATAAGCGCTAAACGCAAAAAGGCCTTACATGTGTAAGGCCTTTTTTGTGGTGTATAAGTTAGCGTGCGTAAGGGTCTGCAACTATTTTATCGATATACCATTTCCCTTTTTTACGAAGCATTTTAACGCTGCGCATATCATCGACTTTATCGCCATTAAAGTAGCCTGTAAAAATGAGGTTTATTTTGGCGTTATCGCCATATTGTTCGCGTACGCTCATGTTGGTCATATCGACTTCAATTACTACTTCATCGTATTGCAGGTTTACTAAGTTTCGGGCAAATTGCTTAGCGGTGCCATAGGATTTCATAATCCGGCTTAGGTTAGGGGTGGCCATTGTGCTGGCTTTTTGTAAATCTTTTTGATTATACAATGCATCAAAGTAAGCGGTGGCTGTATCGCCCGGTGAGTCGCCCAGCGTTTGTACGCTATCGCCACAGGCGGCTAAAATTAAGCATACGATAAAACTTAAATAAGCTGTTATTTTTTTCATGTTGAATGTTTTTAATTAGTTTTTTTAAAGTGTGTGGTTAATTAAACAAGATGTAAAGCAGCACTGGGGAATAAATAGAAAATTGAATCATAAATAATAAAAAAGGATGCCATAAGCATCCTTTTAAGTATCTCAAGGAGAGAAGTTTACTGTACTAATTCTTGCTCGCTAAATTCTTCAGCAAACATTGGGCTAGACAGGTAACGCTCTGTGGCACTTGGTAAAATCACCACAATATTTTTATCAGCGTTTTCTGGCTTTTCAGCAAGGCGTTTAGCGGCAACAACAGCTGCGCCTGATGAAATACCCACTAAAATACCTTCTTTTTTCATTAGCTCATGAGCCATTGCAATAGCATCTTCGTTTGATACTTGCTCAGCACCATCAATCACACTTAAATCAAGGTTTCCAGGAATAAAGCCTGCGCCAATACCTTGAATTTTATGTGGTCCTGGTTTTACTTCTTCGCCTGCAAGCGTTTGGCTAATAACAGGTGAGTTAGTTGGCTCAACTGCAATCGCTTTAACATCTAGGCCTTTTTCGTTTTTAAGGTAACGGCTAACACCTGTAATAGTACCGCCAGTGCCTACGCCTGCTACAAAAAAGTCTACTTTACCATCAAGCGCTTCAAAAATTTCTGGGCCGGTTGTTTCAAAGTGAATTTTAGGGTTAGCTGGGTTTTCAAACTGTTGTAATAAAATGTATTTTTCTGGATCTGTTGCTTGAATTTCTTTTGCTTTTTCAATTGCGCCATTCATACCTTTAGCGCCATCTGTAAGCACTAAGTTAGCGCCTAATGCTTTTAATAGTTTGCGGCGCTCTAGGCTCATTGTATTTGGCATGGTAAGTGTTAATTTGTAACCACGTGCTGCTGCAACAAATGCAAGGGCAATACCTGTATTACCCGATGTAGGTTCAATTAGTTCTTTACCTTCAACAAGCTGACCTGATTTTTCAGCTTCCCAAATCATTGATGCACCAATACGACATTTAATACTAAAGCTAGGATTACGCGATTCTACTTTAGCGTAAACGTTTCCGCCTGTTACGCGATTAAGTTTTACCAGTGGTGTATTACCAATGCTTAGTGAGTTATCTTCAAAAATAGTAGACATAATGTTCCTTTGGATACAATCTGATCAATGTGTTAATAGCCTTTGCTATTAACTATATAAATACACTTTACTGCGAGTTTAAAAAAACTAAAGTAAAGTTTGGCTATAACATATATCTATTGGGCTTATAACCAGCCGAAATAAAAATTAGTTATTATTGTTGCTTTAGTTATTAAAGATGCGGGCTCATTTTTAAATTTAAAGAGTAAATTTCGCCCCGTAGTTAAAAAATGCTCAGAGTAGGCTAATTATTGCGATGTTTTTGTGTGTTATTTGCGCACATGAATATAACTTGAATACTTTTATCACACAATGCGCCTAAAACATGTTAAAAACACTCTATCTATATTCAACTAAGCAATCACAATGAAGTTAATCTTAAAATTAATTGCCGGTATTGTGGCCGGTATTTTGGTCGGGCTTTATGTGCCTCTCACAGGTGTTGAGCTTTTATTTACTGTTAAAGAACTTATTGGCCAACTCATTTCTTTTACCATTCCATTAATTATTTTATTTTTTATTGCTTCTGGCATTGCGGGCTTGCCTAAAGGGTCTGGCCATTTATTAGGTAAAACCGTTGGCTTTGCTTATAGCTCTACAGTAATTGCAGGTACGCTTGCCTTTTTACTAGTAAGTGCGGTTATTCCACTGCTAAGTGGCAATATTACGTTTGAAGCCGAAGTTGCCACTGAAATTGGCAGTTTTATTGATTTAGAAATTCCACCGCTGATGGGTGTAATGACAGCGCTTGTGACTGCATTTGTGTTTGGTATTGGCATGAGCCAACTTGAATTAGAAACACTTAAAAAAGTGTCTGATCAGGGTCGCGATGTAATCGATGCTTTATTATCTAAAGTAATTATTCCGGCATTACCATTTTACATTGCGGGTGTATTTGCAGAAATGACCGTAGCAGGGACCGTGGTCGATACACTGCAAACCTTTGGTGTTGTGCTTATTGCTGCACTTGTAATGCACTGGCTGTGGCTAACCGTACTATATGCTTCTACGGGGATATTACTTAAACGTAACCCGTTGGAGCTCGTTAAAAATATGCTTCCTGCTTATTTTACAGCACTGGGGACAATGTCGAGCGCGGCAACCATTCCGGTGTCTTTGCAATCAAGCAAAGCAAATAACGTAAAAGAAGATGTAGCAAACTTTACAGTGCCACTGTGCGCTACTATTCATTTATCGGGTTCTACCATTACGATTGTGACGTGTGCAATGGCCGTTATGTTTTTATCGCCAAGCATGGAAGTACCTTCTTTAATGGGGATGCTACCGTTTATTATGATGTTAGGGGTAGTAATGATTGCAGCGCCAGGTGCGCCTGGTGGAGCAGTAATGTCGGCGCTCGGTTTATTAACCAGTATGCTTGGCTTTAACGAAGGCGCTGTTGCACTTATGATTGCACTTTACCTTGCGCAAGATAGCTTTGGTACTGCGTGTAATGTTACAGGCGATGGCATTATTGCCCTATGGGTAGACCGTTTTAGCGAAAAAGTAGCGTCATAAAAAACTAAAGTACTGGTTTTTAGCAGTAGTAAAATAATGCTAAAAGATGAGTACACCTAAAGCGAAGCAATAATATTAGTTATTGTTTCGCTTTAACTGTGGTAATGTGGCAAATTAGATTGTTTGTCGCGTATTGTTAGGTTAATGAGGGTATTACATTGATTAATGTGCTTTTAGTTGATGACCATGAGCTGGTACGAACTGGTATAAAACGTATATTAGATGATGTACGTGGTTTTAAAGTGGTAGGCGAAGCTAAAGATGGAGAGGCTGCGGTACAGTTTTGTCGCCAGCACGCACCTAATATTGTATTAATGGATATGAACATGCCTGGCATGGGTGGCTTAGAGGCCACAAAAAAGATTTGTCGCTATTGCCCAGATGTAAAAATTATTGTGCTTACGGTTAATTGCGAAGACCCGTTTCCATCAAAAGTGATGCAAATTGGCGCGCATGGCTTTTTAACCAAAGGTGCAGGCTCTGATGAAATGGTTCGTGCTATACGGTCTGTTCATGCAGGCCAGCGTTATATCGCCCCAGAAATTGCACAACAAATAGCCCTTGCGCAAGTAACAGGGCGTACCGATGAAAACCCTTTTCAAAGCTTATCTGAGCGCGAGCTACAAATTATGCTAATGATCACCAAAGGTGAAAAAGCTCAAGATATTGCCGAGCGCTTAAATTTAAGCTCAAAAACAGTGAACAGCTACCGTTACCGTATGTTTGAAAAATTAAACGTAGGAGGCGACGTTGAGCTTACTCATTTGGCTATTCGCCATAAAATGATTGATATAGACGTATCTCATTAATTTTTTAATTTATGTCTGAATTCGATCACGCCCAATTTTTAAAAACGCTATCAAGTGAACCGGGTGTATACCGTATGCTTGATAGTGAACAACAAGTTATTTATGTCGGTAAAGCTAAAAACTTAAAAAAACGGGTAAGTAGCTACTTTAGATCTAATCTAACCGACAGCAAAACCCGTGTGCTAGTGAGTAATATTTGCGATATTGAAGTTACGCTCACAAACACCGAAACCGAAGCCCTGCTGCTTGAAAACAACCTTATAAAAAAATATCAGCCGCGTTATAACATTTTATTACGTGATGATAAGTCATACCCCTATATATTACTTACCAGTCATAAACATCCGCGTTTAGCCTTTCATAGAGGCAGTCGCAAGGTAAAAGGCGAGTACTTTGGGCCTTTCCCAAGTGCTGGCGCAGTGTCGGAAAGTTTGCGTTTAATGCAAAAAATATTTCCTGTACGTCAGTGCGAAGATGCCTATTACCGTGCCAGAAGTCGCCCGTGTTTACAGTATCAGCTAAAGCGCTGCTCAGCACCGTGTGTTAATAAAGTGACAGAGCAAGAGTACGGCGAACAAGTTGATTATGTACGTAAGTTTTTAACAGGTAAGTCGCACGAAGTAATAGCCGATTTAATAAAAAAAATGGAAGCGGCGAGTAAAGACCTTAACTTTGAGCTCGCAGCTAAAGTGCGTGACCAAATTATGCTACTGCGCAAAATGCAGGAGCAGCAGTCTATTTCAGGTAATTTTGCTGAAATGGATGTGGTAGGTTTTGCACACTTAAATGGATTAAATGGGATTCATTTATTAATGATCCGCGATCATAAAGTGCTAGGCAGTAAAACCTATTTTCCAAAAGTGCCTAAAGATTCGGGGCAAGAGGAAATACTCACTTCGTTTTTAGGGCAATATTATTTAGCGCCTGGTGCGACAGGGCGCATAGCAAAAGAGATTATTTTACCGTTCGAGATTGAAGAAAGTAGCGCATTGAGTGAAGCGCTTACGCAAATTAGTGAGCGTAAAGTATCGCTTAAAGTGGTTACCCGCGGGGAGCGAGCACAATATCTTCAGCTTGCTAATAAAAACGCATTAAACAGCATCACCGTTAAACAAAGTACGCAAGACTCTATAAACAAACGTTATGCACAATTAAAAGCGACCCTAGGCTTAGATGATATAAACAGAATGGAATGTTTTGATATCAGCCATACCATGGGGGAGAACACAGTAGCCAGTTGTGTAGTATTTGATTCGCAAGGGCCAAATAACAAAGAGTACAGGCGCTACAACGTAACGGGTATAACCGGCGGTGATGATTACGCGGCAATGGAGTTTGCACTGAACAAACGCTACAACAAAGTGGTAGATGAAGACAAAATCCCTGACGTTATATTCATTGACGGTGGTAAAGGGCAACTAGGCCGTGCAGAGCAGTATTTTGCTACGTGGCCACATGCTAAAATGCCGCTGTTAGTAGGTGTAGCAAAAGGCACAAGCAGAAAGCCAGGCCTTGAAACCTTATTAATTGATGGCGGGCGAAAAACGATTCCTATGGATTCGGATGCGCCAGCACTTCATTTAATCCAGCATATTCGCGATGAGTCGCACCGATTTGCCATTGCAGGGCACCGTAATAAGCGCCAAAAACAGCGCACGCAATCATTATTAGAAGAGATCAACGGAGTAGGTTCTAAGCGCCGCCAAACATTATTAAAATATTTAGGGGGCATGCAAGGGGTAAAAGCTGCTAATATAGAACAGTTAAAGAAAGTTCCTGGGATCAGTCCTGACATGGCTGAGAAGATATTTAACCATTTGCATGACAAGGGCTAGCCCTTCATGCGAATATAGAAAAAAAGACATATCCAAGTAGTTATGTGGAATATTCCAAACACACTCACAACCTTTAGACTTTTTCTTATCCCCATATTTTTGGTGATATTTTACTTGCCTTATAGCTGGGCGTTTTTTGCTGCCGCTTTTATTTTTTGGCTTGCATCAATCACCGATATACTTGATGGCTATTTAGCACGAAAGCTAGAGCAATCTACGCCTTTTGGTGCGTTTTTAGACCCTGTAGCCGATAAGGTTATGGTGTGTGCTGCACTTGTTGCGCTCTCTGATCATTATCAGTCTATGTATATGACGATTCCGGCACTTATTATTATTAGCCGTGAAATAGTGATATCTGCATTACGCGAGTGGATGGCCGAACAAGGCAAACGTGGAAACGTTGCAGTATCAAATATGGGCAAAATAAAAACCGCGGCGCAAATGCTGGCGATTATTGGCCTAATTTGGCAATACGATACGTGGATGATCTATTTAAGTTTTGCTTTATTGTATATAGCCACCTATTTAACACTGAGCTCTATGGTGCAATATTTAATGGCTGCATGGAGTGAATTGACCAAAAATTGATTGCAAACGTCTAATAACGCACCGTTTTAGATAAAAAATAATCAAACAGTTCAAAAGTGGCATTTTTTGTGTTGACGCGTTTAATAATCTCTGTAGAATGCGTCCGTGTTGAGAGGGCATAGCCCCTAAGATAAAGAAAACCAAAGTTACTTAGTTAACAGCGTAAACATCGCAAGATGTTGAATAACGCAGATAATTAAATAATAATGCGGCACTAGCTCAGTTGGTAGAGCGCGACCTTGCCAAGGTCGAGGTCACGAGTTCGAGCCTCGTGTGCCGCTCCAAGTTTTCATTAGGTTGTCCAACGGTTTGGCGGAATGGCAGAGTGGCCATGCAGCGGATTGCAAATCCGTCCACCTCGGTTCGACTCCGGGTTCCGCCTCCATTCAACACTCCACATGCTTTAAATAGCAAA
>NZ_DJHW01000018.1:0-17838 GCF_002433295.1 Pseudoalteromonas sp. UBA6610
ACGGCGGTTTTTAGCGAAAGCTGATTCAGTGCGAGATTTAACCATTGGTTTCTCTTCACCGTAGCTAACTACTGACATTTGGCTAGCAGAAACACCTAAGCTTTGTAGGTATTTTTCTACAGCTTGGCCACGGTGCTCACCTAGTGCAATGTTGTACTCAGGCGTACCGCGCTCATCAGCGTGACCTTCAATTAATACTTTTACTGAAGGGTTCTGAACTAAAAACTCAGCATGTGCACGAAGTAATTCTGCGTACTTGTTCTCAACAGTTGCTTTGTCGAAGTCAAAGTAAATAATTTGTTCTTGACGAAGCGCTTCATACTTTTGACGAAGTTGCTCTTCTGCTTGTTGTTCAGGTGAAATTGTTGCTACTTCAACTGTATCCGTGTTTGTTGATTGCTCAACTGCACTTTGATTTGATTGGTTAGCTGCGCCTTCATCAATATCTGAAGATGAGCTACAAGCGGCTAATGTCATTACTGGCACAGCGATTAGCAGGCCTTTAAGTACTTTGTTAAGTTGCATTGAGTAGATTCCTATTTTTGAGTAAACCAGCAAATATTACTGTAAATATGGCGACCAAGCTGGTGCCTTTACTTGTCCGTCTAGCACGGGTAAACGTGCTTTAAAGCGACCGTCCATCGATACCAGCGCGAGTACCTGTTTATTATTATGAAGCGTGCTATAAATGATCATCGAACCGTTTGGCGCTATGCTCGGTGATTCATCAAGGCGAGTTCGCGTTAATACTTGAAACGCGCCTGTAGCCAGCTCTTTCTTAGCAAGATGGTACTGCCCGTTGGTACGGTTAACCATCACTAATTCTTTACTGTCTGGCGTTATAGAACCCGCTAGGTTCATATCGCCGTCGAAGGTCAATCGTTGTGACCTACCAGTTCTTAAATTTAACTTATAAATCTGGGCATTACCACCCCTTTCAGATGTAAACACAATATCCTGGCCATTTGGATACCAAGATGGTTCAGTATCTATACTACGGTGGCGTGTAAGGCGTGTTTCTTTACGGGTTGCTAAATCTAAAACGTAAACTTCGGTTGCACCTGTTTTGTCTTTAGAAAGCACCAATAACATTTTTTTGCCATCTGGTGAAAACTGCGGTGCACCGTTAATACCACGGTAACTAGTGATCAGCTCACGCTTACCTGAGTATAGGTCTTGAATGTAAATTTGGCTTTGGCGGTTTTCAAACGTTACATACGCAAGCTTAGTACCGTCTGGTGACCAAGCTGGCGACATTAACGGCTCCTTTGAGCGCAATAATACTTGCTCGTTAAAGCCATCGTAATCGGCAACCACTAATTGGTATGGCTTAGGTTGGTCTTCACGTACGATTACATAAGCAATTTTAGTTAAAAACGCGCCTTTTTCACCGGTTAGTTTTTCATATACTACATCGCTTATGCGGTGTGAATAACGGCGAAAGCCACTTTCACCAATTACGCTTTCGCGCGCTTCTAAAATATGATCTTGGCTTTTTACTAGTTTACCGCTGCTCATCATTTGAGTTTGGCCACCGGTAATTTGCCCACGAATAACATCAACTAATTCGTAGCGTACTAAGTAACGCCCATCAGTTTGTTGTTCTACCTCGCCTACTACAACCGCTTCTACACCTTGGTTTACCCATGCTGCGTAGTCAATGTCGCCATCTTTATTAGGAAGCTGTGGCATTTGTGCTACATCTACCGGTTTAAACTTACCACTGCGCATTAAATCGGCAGCGATAACATCGCTCAATTTTTGTGGAATTGGGCCAACACCGTTGTATTTAAAAGGCACGATGGCAATAGGACGTGCGCCGTCTACACCTTCAGTTATTACAATTTCAAGTGCCGCATTTGCTACACCCTGAAACCCTAATAATATAACTACAAAGGCTATTTTAATTTTGCTGAACATATCATTCCTTTAAAATTCTGGCTTGATTGTTAAATTAATATTCTTAAGTTGCTCGAATACATCTTTGTCTTTAGATACAGGTAATGTATCGGCCATGCGCACAGCTCTAAGTGCAGCTTCACACACTAGCTTATCACCCCCTAACGATTTAACTTGCGTTACTAAACCATTAAACCCAAGACGAATATTTACTCGACACTGTTGGTTTTTCATTTTTTCATCAATCAGTAAGTTTTGCTGAATGCGCGCCATAATTAAAGCACGATACTTATCAACTTCGCTCACTACTTGCTGTTGGCGTATTTTACTACGTGCAGCCTGCTCTTTAGCAAGTTGTTCTTGTAACATTTGCTCTTGCAGCGCTTGCTGACGTTTACGCTCGGCTTCTTTTGCACGTTCTTTAGCTTCTGCTTCACGCTTTTTACGCTCTGCTTCGGCTTTTTTCAGTGCCTCTTCTTCTGCTTTGCGTTTATCTGCAGCAGCTTTAGCAGCGTTTTCAGCTTCTTGCTTTTGCTTTTCAGCTTGTTTTGCTTTAGCACGCTCTTTTTGTTCAATTTCGCGCGCTTTTTTAGCTTCAGCCTCAGCTTGTGCTTTTTCTTTCTCTTTTGCTTTGCGCTGTTGCTCTAGCTTTTTAATATTACGCGCTTCAGCTTCACGTTGTTTACGTGCATTGGCGGCTCTGCGTTCTAAGTCGCGAATGCGTTTATCTTCAGCGCGTTTTTTAGCATCTTCTTTTTTTTGTAGCTCAGCAATTTTTTGCTCAACTTGTTTTTGATCAACCGTGACCGCCGAAACCGCATTATCAGGCTCAGGAATAGCCGAATTAAGAGTCACTTCCATTACTTTAGGTGCCGGTGGATGTATATTTGCAGTTGCCCACAAAAAGCCCCCTAAACCTAAATGTAAAAGTACTGACTTGATTATAGAACTATTCATGTTACTACTGTGTCCCCTCAAAGGATTCTGTCATTAAACCCACAGATGGTACGCCAGCATTCTTTAAAAAGTCCATTAATAACAACACTTCTTGGTAAGAAACCTTACCAGAGCCTTTAATCATTACTGGTACATCAGGGTTTTTCATTAGCTGTAGCTTAATAACCGCGGCCACATCAAGTGCTTCCATTGGCTCTTCTGGATCAGTGCCTATGCTTACATAGTACTTACCTGCCGAGTCAATCGAGGCAATAATGGGCGGCGTGTCTTTAGTATCAACTAAATCCGACTCTTCCATTTTTGGTAAATCAACTTTCACACCGTGAGTAATAAGCGGTGCTGTTGCCATAAATATAATTAGCAATACCAACATTACATCAATGTAAGGTACTACATTAATTTCTGCGACCGGACGGCGCTTCTTACGCTGATACATTCGCTTTAGCCTCTATTTGGGTAGCTGCTTGACGGTGTAAAATATTGGCAAATTCTTCCATAAAGTTGATGTAATGTGATTCTAGTTTTTCAACTTTATTAGCAAAGCGGTTATACGCAATAACAGCCGGAATAGCCGCAAATAAGCCCATTGCCGTTGCAATAAGTGCCTCAGCAATACCTGGCGCTACCATTTGTAATGTTGCTTGCTTCACTTCACCAAGTGCTATAAAGGCATTCATAATACCCCACACCGTACCGAATAAGCCGATATATGGGCTAATTGAACCCACTGTTGCTAAAAACGATAAGCTCGATTCTAGTTTTTCGATTTCACGCGACAGTGCCACACGCATTGAGCGATGCGTACCTTCCATTACAATGCCAGCACTTTGAAAGGTGTTCTTTTTATGGCGTGCAAATTCTTTAAAGCCAGATGTAAATAACGCTTCAATACCATGAGATTGACCGCTACGTGATGAGATTTCGTTGTATAGTTTGCTTAAGTCGATACCTGACCAAAATTTTTGTTCGAATTTTTTTGCATCAGACAAGGCGTCGCTAATTGCTTTTTTGCGCTGAAAAATAATTGCCCATGACATAACAGACATTGCTACTAGCGCTAGCATTACTAACTGCACAAGCAAACTGGCTTCTAGAATTAGATCTAAAAAATTAAGCCCTGATCCCACGTTAAACTCCTAAATAATTTCAAAAAACGTCAATTTGGTTATTTTGTATAAATAAGACCATTGTAACGGCCATAAGTTGCATCTAGTGTATCGAGTCAAGGGTTTACTGACAACGATATTGCTATGAATTGGCAACAAAAAACGTTAAACATACGCTTAATCGCTTGTTTGTTTCTAAAACGCGACTACCGCGTTTAGTAAAACACAACTTAATACTACAAAAGTGCGTAAATATACGCAGTAAACTTATTAAAACGCACCGTTTATTCATAAAAAGTGCATAAGCACGCAAAAGTAATTCACGCCACTTTGCATGTACTAATATAACTAATACTGTAACAATACAGCTCAGACCAGTTATTTGTTAATTTTCAGCCACTTATAAAGTTAACGAATAATTAACGTACAAGATTCGAACAACAAAAAAATTCATCAGATTAGTTTTTCTTATCTGAAATTTTAAATTTTCTAGTTTGAACAAAAAATACTTATTCCGTATTATTCTCCCATACCGAGCTTACGCACTGAATGAAACATTTTTCATTAAGCCAAGTTCTTAGTAATAGGATTTTTAATCGTATTACATTGTTTTACTCTTTTTGGATAAAACCTGATTAAGTAAAACGTAGTTCCCTGGATTACTTCCTTCAACTTGTTGTTTGCCCGCATTATATGCGGGCTTTTTTTTGCCTAAATTTTACCGCCAACTTGGCATGCAATAAGTTTTAATTACACAATCTGTTTAATTGCCAACAGTGTATTTACTATCTTTTTTTACCAGTTTGTATCATTAAATTATCTACTTTCAGTAGAAAGCATGTTTATAACAAGGTAAAACTTATTAACACAATTAGCGCCACGTCTAATCTCTTATGTTGCTACTGCTTTAAAGCTAACTGGTTTTAATGGTACGCAGCATAGCCACGCCAGTCTTAACGTTAAGTGAATTACAAAACGATTTTAATTTATTGGTTACATTTGCAACAAAGTGGCTGAAAGCTGAGTAAGTTTTAAAAAACTATACTAATTTTCTTAATTATGTGAGCTAAGTTGAGGCTGGAAAAACGTGTTGACAGCTAGGCAAAAAATTCGCTATTTCGTTGTTCTTGGCAATTGCTCCTGCACTGCTCTACCTTCTGCTTGCAGTCGTAAATGAGAGTTTTTAACACAGGTAGCGACACGTTTGCTTTGCAAAATGATTAAGTGTTATTGCAAATTGGTATTACATTTAACAGAGGAAGTAGCCCGCTACATTTTCTGTAACAGGCTAAAGAGGGGTTAATCTTGTTTTGGGAGTAAACCAAAGTGATGATACGCATTGTCTGATACAATTCGCCCGCGCGGTGTGCGCTGTATAAAACCTTGCTGAATTAAAAAAGGCTCTATTACATCTTCAATGGTTTCTTTTTCTTCGCCTATGGCGGCGGCTAAATTATCTAGCCCTACAGGCCCACCCATAAATTTTTCGATAATGGCAAGTAAGTATTTACGGTCCATGTAATCAAACCCGCTTTTATCTACGTCAATCATATCAAGGGCAAGCTCGGCAACGGAGGCGTTTACTGTACCATCTGATTTTACTTGCGTGTAATCGCGCACACGGCGCAATAAGCGGTTAGCTATACGCGGTGTGCCTCGTGAGCGTTTTGCAATTTCGGTAGCGCCATCGTCGCACATTTGTAAATCTAGGTAATGTGCAGAGCGCCCCACTATATGCGATAAATCAGCTACCGAGTAAAACTCTAAGCGCTGAACTATACCAAAACGGTCTCTAAGTGGTGAGGTAAGTGAGCCTGCGCGTGTTGTCGCGCCAATAAGCGTAAACGGCGGTAAGTCTAATTTAATAGAGCGTGCAGCGGGGCCTTCACCAATCATAATATCGAGTTGGTAATCTTCCATTGCGGGGTAAAGTATTTCTTCAACTTGTGGGCTGAGTCTGTGTATTTCATCAATAAACAGCACATCGCCTTCTTCAAGGTTGGTAAGTAATGCAGCAAGGTCGCCGGCTTTTTCAAGTACTGGGCCTGAAGTGGTTTTAATACTTACATTAAGCTCATTGGCAACAATATTAGCAAGCGTGGTTTTACCTAAGCCCGGCGGGCCAAATATTAATAGATGATCGAGCGCTTCACCGCGGCTGCGCGCTGCCTCTATAAATATTTCCATTTGCTGCTTAACATGCGGCTGACCTTTGTAGTCGGCTAAAAGCTTGGGCCTTATTGCGCGGTCTATGGTGTCTTCGTTGGTTTTTTCGCTCGCGTCAATTAAACGATCAGCTTCAATCATGGGTTACTCACAACATTGATTTTAAAGATTCTTTAATAAGAACCTCAGTAGACATATCGGGTTTACTTACCGATTTTACTGCTTTTTGCGCCTGTGGCAATTTATAACCAAGCGCGACAAGTGCCGATACGGCATCGTCTGCAGCATTATTGGCAATTGTTGCATCGCTAGGAGGCTCTATAACGGCATTATCGCTAAATGGCGTAAATAAATCGTTACCCCAATCTTTTAAGCGGTCTTTCATTTCTAGCACTAAACGCTCAGCGGTTTTTTTACCCACACCCGGTAATTTAACCAATGTTGTGGCATCTTCGTTGTTTACGCAACTAACAAATTGCTGCGCCGACATGCCCGACAAAATAGCTAAGCCTAGTTTAGGGCCCACACCATTTGCTTTTAATAGTTCTCTAAAAAGCGCGCGCTCGGTTTTATTATTAAAGCCAAATAATAGTTGTGCGTCTTCGCGTACTACAAAGTGCGTGTACACTATGGCGTTTTCGCCAATATTGGGTAAGTCGTAAAAACAGGTCATGGGCATTTGTACTTCGTAGCCTACGCCGCTTACTTCTAATAAAATTTCGGGCGGCTGCTTTTCAACTAAAATGCCATTTAAACGGCCAATCATATTTATTTCCTTAAACGTCCTCTAACGGTTTTGCTTGCGCTACCCGCTAGTTTTATTAAATTTTGTTCTGAGTGCGCATGGCAAATTGCAATGGCAAGCGCATCGGCCGCATCGGCTTGCGGTGTGCCAGGTAATTTTAAAATATTTTTTACCATGTGTTGCACTTGCGATTTATCGGCGCCGCCATTACCTACCACGGCTTGTTTAATTTGCCGGGCTGAGTATTCAAATACGGGTAAGTCGGCCATAGAGGCTCCCACTATCGCGGCTCCTCGGGCTTGACCAAGTTTTAGCGCGGCATCCGGGTTATGCGCCATAAATACTTTTTCTATGGCAAAGGTTTCGGGGGAGAACTGCTCTATTATTTGCGTGATCCCTTGGTAGATCATTTTTAATCGTATGGGGAACTCATGCTCGGCTAATTTAATACACCCGCTTCCTAAATAGGTAAATTTAGCGCCTTGATGCGCAACCACACCATAACCGGTTAAACGCGAACCTGGGTCTATCCCTAAAATAATGGCCAAACAGCACACTCATTATTGTTATTTTTCAATAACGGTAATAATGCCAGAGCACTGTATAAATTACCAGTGGCGAGTAAAAACAAAAACGCCCGCAACTTAGTGCGGGCGTTCAGCGTTAAAAGTATAGCTTAGGCTAAAGCACGTACTAAGCCTTGGGTATTTTGTTTAAGTTTACGGGCAATCATAAAGTAGCCAAGCGCGGCTACAAACACCCCGCCCGACACAGGCCCTATTAGCCAAATTGCTGGGTGCAATTTACCGGCTAAGTCAAACATTTGCTGCTGAACAATCAATAAGGCTACATCACTAAATAATGCGGCTACAAACCCAGCTAAGCCACCTAATAGCAAAAACTCATAAAGCGTCGCATTTTTTATTAACCGCCCTTTGGCGCCTAAAGTTCGCAGTATTACTATTTCTTGCATTCGCTCGCCAAGGCTCGCTTGCACCTGAGATATAAGCACTAATGCGCCACACAAAACCACAATAGCAAGCACAAAGCCAATAGCTAACGACACCTGCTCAATGGTTGATTGTATTTGCTTAACAAAGTTATCTACATCGATGGCAGTAATGGTTGGATAAGTGCGCAGTAACTGGCTAAACGCTTTCTTTTGCTCTGGCTCTATACGCACAGATGAAATATACGTTGCCGGAAAATCTTTTAGCACATCGGGGCTTAAAATAATAAAAAAGTTAGGTTTTAGCGTAGCCCAATTTACTTTACGCACACTGGTAATTTTGGCGTCAAATGATTGCGCACCAATTAAAAATGTTAAGGTGTCGCCTATTTCTACGTCTAGGCGCTCTAACATAGACTCCTCAACCGATGCCTCACCCACTGCGCCTTCGCCAAACCACTGCCCTTGCACAATTTCGTTTTGGGCTGGCACATTATCAAGCCAGGTTAGATTAAGCTCACGGCCAATGCCTGAACGCGCTTCTTCATCTTTTTTCTCGTTATCTTGCAACGACACTTTACGCGCAACAAGCTCGCCATTTACCGCATTTACTCGCCCACGAATGGTTGGATAAAAATCCGAAACTAAAATATCGTTCTCTGCTAGGTAATTATTTACAGGCTCAAGTTCGTTTTGCGTAATATTAACTAAAAATGCATTAGGCGCATCGGCGGGTAATTGAGACTGCCAATCTGAGATCATGTCATTTTTAAGCACAATCAAAAACAATAGCAATTTTATCGCCAATGAAAAGCTAATAAGCTGCACCGCATTTACGTTGGCACGCTTTTGTATAGAAGCAATAGCTAACGACCAACTATTGCCTGGTTTTAAACCTAATTTACGACCACCGCCAAATATTAATTTTGAAATAACAAACAAAACCGCAATCAAAGCAAGCGTGGAGACAAATAAAATAAGCGTTATTTTAATGTTGTTACTAAATAACCACATTAATAAAAACACCGTAAGCGCGCTTAAACCTAAGTGCACACGGCTTACGGCTAGTCTGTCGCCTAAATTACGGCGCAATACTCTAAGCGGTGGAATATCAAATAAATCAAGCAGTGGCTTAATAGAGAACATAACTGCACATATAACACCTGTGCTAATGGCCACCAGCCAAGGTTTAAACCCGGCGGCAGGTAAGCTCATATCCATGCTTTTTGCTAAATAACCAGTGGCTATTTCTTGTAAACCGTAGCCTATGGCTAAACCCACAATAACCGCTAAAGCACACACCATGAGTAAATGCATAAAATATATTTTACGAATTAATGCACGGCTTCCGCCAAGTGTTTTCATCATTGCTACGGGGTCGTATTGGCGCTCACAATAACGCTTTGCCGACACAGCAATAGCAACCGTAGCCAAAATAATGCCCAGCAAACCGGCCAGTAATAAAAAGCTTTCTGCACGGTTTAAGCTATTTGATATGGGCGACTGCCTATCTTTTACGCCATACCAACGTTGATTTTCAGCCATTTGCGGCTTTAACCATTCATAAAACCGCGTTATATCTGATTCACCGCCTGCATAGAGTTGGCGATAATTTACTCGGCTGCCAGGTTGAATAACCTCAGTTTTTGCAACATCAGCAATATTTATAAGCACTCTGCGGCTGCTCGAAAATACATTAAACGGCGCATCTGGCTCCTCAACCACCACTTTTTCTACATTAAATACTGCTGCGCCTAGCTCTACTTGGCTGCCAATATCAATATTTAAGCTGTAAAAAACTGATTCGCTTAGCCACACATTGCCAGGCTTCGGGCCGCCTTGCGCTACTTGTGTTTCGCCAAGCAATGATGATTTTACTTTTAACTCGCCTTTTAACGGGTATTCGTTAGACGCCGCTTTTACCGAGGTAAATTGCATCTCGTCGTTGGCAAATAACATGGTGTCAAAGTAGATCATTTGCGCAGTTCGTAAGTTTTCTTGTTTGGCTTTGCTAATAAACGCCGTATCTAGCTCATGGGCGCTTGCCAATACTCTATCTGCGGCAATAAACGCGCTACTTTTTTGCGCTATGCTTTGTGCTATTCGCTCAGTGACCATAGACAGTGTAAGCACCGTTAACACCGCCAGCGCAATGGCGGCACTAATTACCGTAAGTTCGCCGCGGCGAAATTCACGTGCAAATAATTTAAGTGCTAACTTAGCCCACATTCGCTACGTCCTCTTTTGAGTTTTTAACTAAGCAGCCCGCTTCAATTTGTACAATATGCTGGCACTTTTGCGCGAGTGCTTCATCGTGAGTTACTAAAATTAGCGTTGTGCCGTGCTGCTGGTTTAAATCAAATAATAGTGACTCCACCATTTTGCCGTTTTTACTGTCTAAATTTGCAGAAGGCTCATCGGCAAATAAAATTTTAGGTGTGCCTATAAAGGCACGGGCAATGGCTACACGTTGCTGCTCACCACCAGAGAGTTGCGATGGGTAATGATCAATACGATGGCTCAGCCCCACTTTTTCTAATAGGGCAAGAGCTTGCTCTTTGGCATCGCTTTCGCCAGCAAGCTCTGCCGGCAGCATCACGTTTTCAAGTGCGGTTAAGCTTTGTACCAACATAAAAGATTGAAATACAAAACCTACTTTTTCTGCACGCAATGCCGCGCGTTGCTCTTCATCTAATTTATGTAGCGGCTCGCCATCAAGGGTAATTTCACCACTGCTGGCGGTATCTAGCCCCGCTAATAAACTTAATAACGTGGATTTTCCTGAGCCAGAGGTGCCAACAATAGCAACTGACTCGCCATGCTTGACATTAAAGCTGATGTCGCTGAGGATGGGCAACTCACCTTCGAAGGTAGAAACTACTTTAGACAAACCATTTACTTGAATAATATTTAATTGAGAAAGCGCTGACATATGACTCATTCAATCCTACGTTTTGTATTCGTTTTATTTTTAGTTATCAAGCCACTTAGTGCGGCGGCCGACAACACGATTTTAATACTTGGAGACAGTTTAAGTGCAGCCTATGGACTTAAACAAGAGCAAGGCTGGGTTAAATTGTTACAAGATAAATACGATGCAGAGCAGCGTAATATAGAGCTAATTAATGCCAGTATTAGTGGCGAAACTACCGGTGGCTCTTTACGCAGGCTAGATGCCTTACTGGCGCAATACCAACCAAGCCATGTACTTATTGAGCTTGGTGCTAATGATGGTTTACGTGGTTTTCCGGTAACAAAAATGCAGGCCAACTTAACGGATTTAATCGAAAAAAGCCAAGCCGAAAATGCCATGGTCGCGTTAATGGAAATTTACATTCCCCCTAATTACGGGCCGCGTTACAGTAAAATGTTCACTGACAGTTTTACACAAGTAAGTGAAAAAACAAATGCTCATTTACTTAACTTTTTTATGCTTAATGTGGCAGATAAGCCAAACTTAATGCAAAGAGATCAATTACATCCAAATAAAGAAGCACAACCGCTGATACGCGATGAAATGTATGACTCGATCAATCAATGGCTAAATAAAGATTAGGGCGTGTTGTTTGGTGGCTTAATATGCGCTGCACGTCATGTGCTTACTAAGGGCGATACGCCCTTAGTTTAAAGTTTTTTAGCTCATTTGCACAATAAACACGCAAACAAACAATCACTTATTGATTTTTAATAAAATATACGTACTATTGCAAACAACGTCGGTATGTAGCGCAGCTTGGTAGCGCACTGTCATGGGGTGTCAGGGGTCGCAGGTTCAAATCCTGCCATACCGACCATTTAACCTCCTCTTTATTTCTTTTTCACTGTCATTTTTCTGTATTACCTTGTATACCTAGCATTAAATACTATGTGTTTAAGGATGACTTATGAAAAAGCGTATTGTGCTTCCTCTGCTTTTATCTCTTTTTATTTCAAGCTTTGCGTTTGCTCAGGGTAGTTTTCGACTTAAAAACGGAAATCTATTAAGTGTGGGTAAAACTAAATCTGACATTGTAGCTCTAGTGGGCGCACCACTTTATAAAGATGTGCTTATTGAAGCTGTTGATATTGCTAATGGCGACAAATTAGTTAAAACAGAAGAGTTTACTTATAAACTAAAAGGCTCGATTGGTGGGATGTACATTGTATTGATCCGTTTTGAAAATAATATTGTGACCAGTATTAGTTCAAAACAAGTCGCCAGGCTTTAAATATTTTAGAGTTAGTTTTAAGCAGTTAAAAGCGCCATACGGCGCTTTTTAGTTTTTATTAGTGTGTACGCCCTACGCCGTTACGCACCATGTCTTTACCGTTTTCAAATACCTCGGCTGTTATGCCACGCGCCAGTAATAACTGTTGTTTGTCGTCAAATACTGCAACAAAATGGCTGCCGTCTTTATTGCTTGTAGCCATACCTACACCCGATACACCTTTTAAGCCTAAGCCGCCGTTTTCTACCATAACTAAAAAGTTCTCTAGCTCTGCTAGGTTGTCAATTATGTCGTGCTCGTTATTCATAAACTACTCTCTGTAAAATCTGCTTGGTTAATGCCTATTCGTAAAACGTAACCACTAAATTAAGCGAATAGGTATAAATTACTTGGGCGCTATTTTATAGCCCATTAAAATAAACATAAACCTTTGTATCGGGTTATTAAGTATATTTAGTACTAGCGCTTAAGGTTAAAAGCGCTCTACATTCAGTGACAAATTACTTAATGCGCAACCATACGGCTGGGTATTAATGCGGTAATAATCCGTATTTTTTGTGGCAGTTAAATTTATTAAAAGGTCATCTTGTTGCCCTACCGCACTTTGCTCTTGGCTTAGGCACATAGCTTGCGTGAGCGAGCGTAGTTTTGAATCGCTTAAAATATTGGCAAATCGCTGTACCGGTAAAGGCGGTATTTTAACAGGCGCTAATGCTTGGCTAATGGTGCGCTCGCTAAGTTCAAACCCGGCATTAGTAATATCTATTACACTGCGAGCAGGCCAGTACGAGTAGTTATAGCTGTTTGCTTTTTGCTGCGTACTTAAATGCGCAACCCCACTTTGCCCTATTACGGTCATTAAATTTCCTTTGTTGGATTTAATAACAACAAGGGCTGTGTTTTCATCAATACCAAAACCGTGCTTAATATCACCGTTTTTTTGCTTTGCGGTATTTAATGTACCCGCTAGGTTTAACGTTTGATTTTGCTCACTAAAGCGGGTACTCAGTGGCCCATAGGTAAACGTGCTTAACCCGTTAAGTGCATTAGGCTGTGGGGTAAGCTTTGCTTTTAATACCGCTTCGCTTTGGTGCTGTGAAAGATAGACGTTTTCGCTTTGTATTTTGCTTCCTGCACCTAGCCCTACAATAACAGGGCGAGTTTTAAGCGCGTTAGTCCAAGGGTAGGCAGTATTATTTTCATCATACAGTGCTTTTAAAGCATTTTTAGCCTTGCCGTCGCTAAATAAAACACCGGTGCTGGTGTTTATTAAATTAACTAACGCCTCAACCCCATTATTACAAAGTGTTTGCTCAGCCTTTGTGAGCTCGGGGTATACATTGCTGCGATTATACAGGTTCATTTGTGAGTGACGCAGCGCCGGTAAATCACTACAGGTACTGTTAGTAATTGCTTTAGCAAGTGCAGGTGTAAGCGGTAACCATTGGCTGGTTACACCTTTTGGTAAAAGCGTTTTAAACGCCTCTACCTGTGCGTATGGGTCGCGTTGGGCTGCGCTAATAATTAATAAGGTGGGTGTTGGGTTAGCAACCTTTAAGCTCCCCGCTATAAATTGCAATATACCGTTGCTTGGTGGCTCAGCTTTTGGGGTGGTGTTTGCATAAGGTTGTTCGAGCATATCAAACACAAAATTAAACTCTTGCTTTGTTAGGCTATTAAGTTGCTCGTTGTTTATATCTCGCCATTGCCAAAGCAGCTCACTTTTAGAGACTGCGTTTGCACTTTTGCTACTAAGAGCACGTAAGGTATTTAAAACATTTGCTTGGTTATTTGAATTGTTAGTGGGCCAATTTAATTTTATTTGCTCAATATTAGTATTGGTTACCTTAAACACACTTTGTGACTTTGAGTTATTTTGCGTATTGCAACTTTGCGCCGCATTAGCACTGCAACTATTAATTGTACTACCGGCTAAAATAAGGGTTTGATCTTGCTGCTGGGCAGCCCCTTTAAATGAAAATAAAGTAAATAAAACGAATATAAAGCTCACTCGCTTAGTAAAAAAAGCACGGGTACGCATAACGCTCTCAAAAATGATCTAAATAGGCGTTAAGTTTAACAGCATGTAATGGTAGGCTAAATAGTAAATGTGGGTCTCAATGATTGCGACACATGGCATTAGTGTATAAAGCAAGTTTGACTGCTAGTTACAAAAGCGCGATGTGCGTTTTACGCAGCCAATACTCTTACATTTAATCATTAACCTTACTTATTTTGCTGTTTACTCTGTTTTACAAACAAATTAGAGGCTATATCAATAGGGTAATTATCGTTTATTAGCTCGCTAATAAATTCAGAACACGCAGATGGCGGAGCAATTAAATAGCTTTTATGCTTAGCGCGCGTGATCCCTACGTACAATAAACGTCGCTCCTCTGAATGATTAAAGGTATCTTGTGCGGGCAATAATGCCTCAACAAATAAATTGTCCGGATTATTGCTTGGAAAACCTAACTTGCCCTGCTCAAAACCTATAATAATACAGTAATCGGCCTCGAGTCCTTTTGAGCCATGCAGTGTCCAAAAATGCAGTGGGTTAGCAAAGTTGTTACCTGCTAAATGCTGCTCTACCTCATTAAGCATAAACCGATAACGGCTCAAGACGGCAATACTGGCTGTGTTATTATTTTTATTAATTGTGGCTATAGTTTGCTGCACTTTTAGTGCTACTGACTTTTTACCTTGGTGTAAATCATCAAGCAAAACAACTTGAGGGGTGCTTACTTGCGTATGTGTGGTGATGTGCTTTTTATATTGTTCAGGGTTTTGCATTACAAAGCGCCCCGCTACCTCACTAATACTGTTGTTATATCTAAACGTTTTTTGCAATAACGTGAGTGAGTGACTGCCTATTAAATCGTTAAACTGCGTGGTGAGCGCCAAATTACCGCCTGAAAACCGATAAATAGCCTGCCAATCATCGCCAACCGCAGTAAAACAAGGTTGTGGACCACTCTTTATTAACGTATTTAAAAACGCCATGCGTGCGCATGAAATGTCTTGAAATTCGTCAACTAAAATATGGCGCCAAGGTACACTTACCTCCCCCAATTTAACCGCCTGAGCTGCGCTTGCAATCATGTCGTCAAAATCAATAGCATCTTGCTCTTTTAATTTTTCGTAGTATGCACGCTGCATTGCCACCAATAATGTTGCATAGCTTTTATGATTTATAATGCCACTTTTAGCTATTCGCGCTGCTATTTGAGAGTTAGACAGTTGCTCACCCCGTATTGCGCTTAGGCAGTTTAAGTATTTATTTATATTTTGCTTTAACAGCCCTGTTGCAGATAAACGCTCGTACACTGCCTGGTTATCTAAGGGGTTAATGTTCACTTTATGTTTTTGTAGTTGTGCTTTTAAACGCTGCTCAAGCTGAGCTTCTTGCCAGTTATAATGAAATGTTTGCACCAACGCATGACCCTGTTTTTTATGGTGCGCGCGTACATATTTAATATGCTCGCTATTGTGCAAGTTAGCCGCGTGCAGCACTGAATTACCTTGCCTATCTGTCACAAAATGCGCCAAGTAAACCTGGTGCTGTGGCAAGTAAAAATCGGCGGTGTCATCATTTTGGTAAGTGTGTTCAATACCATACATATAAAGCCAGTTGGCAATTAATAAGTGCTGATAACTGCTTACTTTTAGCCCTGATAAAGTGTGATAGGTTTGTGCTTTTATTGTGGTTTTAGTTGCGGTTTTAGTTGCGGTTCTAGTTTCGGTATTGAGGCTATCTGTAGGTTCGTACAGGGTATCAACAAAAGTTTTACAAAAACGTGAGTCTGTTTTTAGGGTATTACTAAGCCACTGGGTAAACCATTTATTAAGCGCCATAGCATCGTTTGCAAAAGGCGATAAGCTACGTGTTTTATTAGCGCTTTGCAGTAACTTAAGCCCCAGCGCATGAAAGGTTAAAATAGTAGGCGGCGTAACGTTTAAGTTTGCTTGTTGCGCCCTTAAATTAAAGCGTTGATTTAATTCGTTTGCTGCATTTTTATTATAAGCAAGTATCAATATTTGCTCGGGTTTTACACCACCGTGGGCAATTAAATCCAGGGCCTTTGCAACCATTACTGAGGTTTTGCCAGTGCCTGCGGCCGCTAGCACTAAATTTTTGTCGTTATTGCGTATAACAGCAAGGCGTTGATCGTGTGTAAGCGGGTTTGATTCAACCACATTATAAAAGTCGGCTCTTGCCGTTAGTGTTTTTTGCTCATAACTTTTACGTAGCTGCTCTGTGGCATGCGCTACTGTTGGTGAGCTACTTAAAATAGTTAAAAACTTAATATTAATGGCCGATAAATGCTGCTGCCATAGTGCAGGTATTGCGCCGTACTGCTGTGCCAGTGAAAACACCGCCGACTTTAATAACGGCACGTTTGAGTCGCGAAGATACTCGTTTGTTGCATAACGTTTTACAAGCGTTTTTGCTGTATTCACTTTTTCTTCTAGGTGATTGGCAAAAACACTGTTTAGCTGCTCACTAAGCGTTTGAGCCTGCTGTTTATTTAAAAAGCTAATTACCGTTTTTGTACTATGATTGAGGGTTATTTTTCCGCTAAACAGGCCTTTTTTAAATTGGGTAAAATTAGTAAAGTCGCTAATTAAATAGGCGCGTGAAGTATTATTTTTAAAATGTATAACGAGTGAACTTTGCTTAATAGTAACGGTGCTAATACGCGTAAAAAAACGTCCTAACCAGCTTGGAGTGGCAATAAACTGCGCCATAAAACCTTGAATAAACTAAAATTAAAAATAAATTTTATCACAGTTTAAACGCCAAGGCGCGCCGCGCCTTAAAAGTGGCGGCCTGGTTAACCAAAGCATGTACAAGCAGGCCTCATAAATAGCCCAAAGGCTGTGTACATTGGGTGTTTAAACTGCGGTAAACTCCTCCTAAAACAATCAACAGGCCTTAAGTATTTACTCTAAACAGGTGTTTAAATTTGCTTAAACTTTACGTTTGAATATTGAACAAATTGCACTATTGGTTTAATGTGAAGCTTTTATTAAACGAGAAATAATATGGATTTAACTAAGGAAGAGTTAAGTTTTATTTCGTCTGTTGTAGGCAGTAACAAGGACAATACAAACGATAACTCGCAGCTTAGCTTAAAAACGGCTTTGCCAGATACACTAAAAGGTTTGTTGTCTCACGCTAAATTAACCATGTTAGCTGAGGTGGGCCATTATCAGTTGTGGTTTCCGCTTGAGTTTAAGCTCAACGATGACGGCTACTTCAACCCCGTACTGAGTGCGCCTGAGGTAATTGATACCGAAGGTGTAGACAGAAGCTGGCGTTATTCAGACCTGCATTTACAAAGCGAGCGCTTTTATGTGCTTTCGCTCTCAAGCAGTGGCGTGCTATTAAAGCCGCGCGATCATCGCTATAGCCTTACCCACGCGCAACATATCACGTTTAAACTACCCAATAAGAAAAAAGTCACTCTACTTATAGATTTAGTCCGTAAAACTAATTTAGGCTATGCCGCAAAAATTATCAGTATCAAAAGTGGTAAAGAGGCATTACGTGAGTATTTATTTGAAAAACATAAACGCGAAAACGCCACCTTGTACGAAAACACGGCTGGTGTAACTGAGCATTTCTAGTTGCAGGCTGTTAATTGCAGCGATAAGCTAACGCCTTTATAAAGCGACAAGTTAAAGGCACACAATGAGCGACACTTTATACCCAATTGGTACCCCTAATAAACCATGGAACGACAGTGACAAAGCAGCATGGTTACAACTTCAACAAAAAAAGCGCGATTATAACCAGCTCGTAGT
>NZ_DJHW01000018.1:18242-34058 GCF_002433295.1 Pseudoalteromonas sp. UBA6610
CTTAGCTTTGCACTTTATTTATTTAAAAGTAAAAATTGGCAAAGTGATCGCCCTACCGTATTAATTACTGGGGGTGTGCACGGCTACGAAACAAGTGGCGTTATGGGTGCGCTGGCATTTGCTCAAACCGCTGTTGCACCTTATACAACGCGTTTTAACTTTATTATTGCGCCTTGTATTAGCCCGTGGGGTTTTGAAACCATAAACCGCTGGAACCCAGAAGCTATTGATCCAAATCGCTCTTTTTACGATAACAGCCCTGCCCAAGAATCTGCAGCTATTATGAAATATGTAGCATCGCTAAACACTGAGTTAGTTGCGCATATTGATCTGCACGAAACCACAGACACAGACAACAGTGAATTTAGACCCGCTTTGGCGGCGCGCGATGGTAAAATTAACACCAACTGGAACATACCAGATGGTTTTTATTTAGTGGCTGATAGCAAAAAACCAGCACCTGATTTTCAAAAAGCCATTTTAAATAGTGTTGAGAAGGTAACGCACATTGCCCCCAGTGACGAAAACAATCAATTAATTGGTGTACCACAGGAGCAATTTGGCGTTATAAATTACGCCGCTCGCGAATTGGGCTTATGCATGGGCTTTACTAATGCCCCTTATGTAACTACAACCGAAGTATACCCAGATAGCCCAAGTGCCTCAGATGAGCAGTGTACTCAAGCGCAAGTTGCTGTTATTACCGGCGCGTTAGATTATTTAAAGTCACTTTAGTGGCTTTTAATACCCATGTGCGATAATACTTAATCATTTTGCGGGGTTGAACGTGTCGCTACCTTCGTTACAAAATGCTCATTTACGACTGCATGGATGCAGAAGGTAGAGCAATGCAGGAGCAATTGCCGAGAACAACTAAATAGCGAATTTTTTGCCAAGCTATCAACATGTTTTTCTAGCCTCAAGAAAGCTAACTTAATTAAGCAAATTGGTATAAGTTATAAACTAATTTAAATTAGGAACCTACGATGAAGTATAAAAATAAGCATGCCGAGGTAACTTTATCCGTTGAGGGCAATATAATTATTGCCCAATTTAGCGGAAATTTAGACCTAGAGCTATTGGCCAACTTTAAAACCGCCCTTTTTGATAAAGTGGCTGAATTTGAAGGTAAGCAATGGGGTTACATAAGCGACTCATCGTGTGTACTTGCAGCTACGCCCGATGCAGAGCAAGAAATGGTCGCCATAAGCACACATATGCAGCACACTAACTGCTTGATAAGTGCATTTGTCCTCACCTCCCCTATTGCTATAAGCCAAATGCAGCGAATAATGCAAAACGCTAAACGCGATGTAGATTTTAACCAATGTTTATTTGATAACCTAGATGCTGCAAAACGTTTTATTTCATCGCAATTAAATAATGGCGTGAGCTAATTTTAGCCCAAGCCATTGCTAGTTTTTATAAAACTGGCTTGTTTTAGTAATCGCTATGTCAGGGTTTTCTACGGCGGTAATCACAAAGCTAACTGGGGTCACTTTTGTTGCTATGTCGTAGCCATCGGCGGTGACTGTAACCGGAATTTTTTTCATCACTCCTGGCAATACCAAAATAGAGCTTGGCGCACTAAGTGTGGCCACAGGTAGGCCTTCAATGGCTACGCCGTAGTGCAATGGCTGCTGGGTTTTATTGATGATAGTGAGTGTGTATGGGTTTTCTACCAAGCCTTCATAATTTACACGGTATAATGCGTTTCTGTCACGCAGTACCGATGCCTCTATTGGCGTACGTTGCAATACCCACGCAATCATAGAAATAAGTAATACCCCTGTTAATACACCATACCCCACTAATTTAAGCCTAAATGGATTGGTTTTTTTACCTTCTAGCTGTTTTTCGCTGGCGTATTTAATTAACCCTTTTTGATAGCCAAATTTATCCATAGTGTCGTCACAGGCATCAATACATAAGCCACAATTTATACACTCGTATTGCAAACCGTTACGAATATCTATGCCCGCGGGGCATACCTCTACACATAAATTACAATCAACGCAGTCGCCTAAATTAAGGGCTTTAGGATCAGCTTTGCGTTTGCGAGGGCCTCGGTTTTCACCGCGCTTTGCATCGTAGCTCACTACCAATGTATCTTTATCAAACATCACCGATTGAAAGCGAGAATACGGACACGCCACGTTACACATTTTTTCGCGTAAAAAGCCAGCATTTCCATAAGTACAAAATGCAAATAAAAACACCCAAAAGCTGGTAATGCCCGACCACTGTAAGGTAAACATTTCAAGGTATAAACTTTTAGCGGGTATAAAATACGCCATAAACGACGTTGCAGTAAGCAGCGATATAACAAGCCACGCAGCATGTTTTGTTATTTTTTTACGCCACTTTAATGCACTCCATGGCGATTTATCTAACTTTATACGCTGATTACGAGTACCTTCTATACGTTGCTCAACCCAACTAAACATTAACATCCAGATTGTTTGGGGGCAGGTATAACCACACCACACTCGGCCAAGCCAATTCGTGACAAAAAACAAAGCGAACGCACCTACCATAAATAGCAGCGCTAAAATCATAAAGTCTTGCGGCAGTAAGGTTAAACCAAAAATAGTAAACTTTTGCGTGGCTACATCAAGTAGTACGGCTTGCTCGCCTTTGTATTGAATCCAAGGAATGGCAATAAACATAAGCATAAGTAACCAACCAAGGTTACGGCGTATTTGTTGGTAAAAGCCTTTTTGCTCACGAATATAAATAGGCCCTGGTGTGTTATAGGGCTTGATGATCATATCTTCTTCTTTAATATCAAACTTCATAGTAGCTACTTAATAGTGACGGTATTAATGCTACTTTTGCAACTTTCAGACCAAGCTGAAAGTTTAACTAACCAATTGATATTAAATACATTTATAAATTGCCGGAAAAATTAATCCGCGATATTTAACGAATAGCGCGATATATCACGTATTTTTGCTTATTCCTAGTTTACGCATTTTTGAGCGCAAAGTGCTCTCGGGCAAGCCTAATTTGCAAGCAGCGCCTTTATCGCCAGATATTTGCCACTGTGACAATTCAAGCACCGCAATAATGTGCTGTTTTTGCGCCTCTGCAAGCGTAAGTGATGTATTTACAGTTGTGCTTGCATCGCCATGCAATGGCTGACTCAGTTTAAGGACAGTATGTTTAGTTAAAATAGCTTCGCGCTCTAGTACGTTTTGTAACTCGCGAATATTACCAGGCCAATCATAAGCTTGTAGTTGGCTAATCGCTTTTTTACTCACCCCTTTTATTTGCTTTGCTAAGCGTTTATTTAGTTGAGTAATTAAATTGGTGCATAAATAAGGAATGTCTTCTTTGCGCTCTTTAAGCGCAGGCACTTTAATAGGAAACACATTAAGGCGGTAATATAAATCAATTCGAAAGGTGCCTTTTTGCACCATTTGCCATAAGTCGCGGTTGGTTGCTGCCAATACTCTAATATTTACCTTAAGCGTAGTACTGCCGCCAACCCGTTCAAACTCTTGCTCTTGTAATACCCTTAGCAATTTACTTTGCGCTTCTAATGGCAGCTCAGCTACTTCGTCTAAAAACAGTGTGCCTTTGTCGGCCAGTTCAAAGCGGCCTTTACGTCGCTCGTTTGCACCGGTAAACGCACCGCGCTCGTGGCCAAATAATTCAGACTCTAACAAGCTTGGCGTAAACGCTGCGCAGTTCACTTTTATAAAAGCTTGATTACTGCGTTTACTTAACCGGTGTAAGTTACGCGCCACCAGCTCTTTGCCTGTTCCATTTTCACCTAAAATTAATACTGTGCTGTCGGTTTCGCTAACGAGTTTAATTTGCGCCAACATAGCTTGAAAAACATGGCTTTGGCCAACTAAACCTGAGTCTTGCCAGTCTTCGTTAAGCTCTGCAATTAGGTAGTTATTTTCATCTTGCAGCTGCTCACTCAAATGCTTAACTTGCTCAAGCGCTTGCTTAAGCTCGTTTTGGGTTTGCTGCTGCGCCGATATATCGCGAAATACCGCGACCGCACCAATTAACTCACCTTGCCTGTAAACGGGGGTTGATGTGTATTCTACTGCAAACGAGGTGCCGTCTTTACGCCAGAATACTTCGTCTTTAACCTCGCGGCGTTTGCCATCAAACATGGTGCAATATATTTGGCATTCATCGGCTGGATAAGGAGAGCCGTCGGCGTGGCTGTGATGATGATACTGATGTATTTTTTTGCCCAACAATTCTTGGGCTTTCCAGCCAGTCATACGTTCAGCGGCTGGGTTAACAAACACCGCATTGCCCGATAAATCAAAGCCGTAAATGCCCTCTCCTACCGCATTAAGTAAAAGTTTGGGGTCATTTAAAAATTGTTTTATCATTGCATCATCCTCGCGAAGTATCACGATTATTATGCCATAAAGTGACGCGCTAAACAGTTAAATAAAGTGGCCTTTAATATAAGGCTTAAATAAAGCGTTAATATCTATTTTTGCATTTAACTTTGCCGCAATTAAATAAAGCCCAGCTAGCTTACGATGTATAAACAACGCATCAACGGGCGGTGTATGCCATTGCTGCGACTGTGCGCTTAGCTCTAGCCCTGCATTTTTAATATTCGTTGCTAAGGGGCTGTTTTTAAAATCAAACTCGCCAGTGGTTCTTAGCGGCTCACACGCCATTAAAAACAAATCAATAACATGGCTTTTGTAAGAATCTAGTAGGGTATCTTTAAAATAACCTATTTCGCGAGCTGCGCTTAACACGCCCGCCCTATTGTTTTCAGTGCCTGCAATAAATAGTGACAGGTAAGCCTTGCTCAATTTACTCGAGATCTCTCGGGTTGCCCCAAAGTCAAATAACACAATTTGCTTACTCTGAGTCTGATAATGAAAATTAGCAAAGTTAGGATCGGTTTGAATTAGCTTAAACTCAAACATTTCTTTAAAAAATAAATCTATGAGCCTAGCTGCAATGTTATTTTGCTCACCTTGGGGTAAATTGCTAAGCGCTTCTATAGGCGTTGCTTGTACATACTCCATTGCCAAAATGCGTTTAGTGTTGTGAACACCATATACTTTAGGCACTTTAAAATTAACGTGCTGGCTTAGCAACTCACCGTATCTTTTAAGGTAGTGTGCTTCGCGTTCATAATCAGCCTCGGCAAGTAGCTGCGCTTTAGCCTCATTTATGAGTGGCTGTATATCAAGCTCTTTAGGGATTAACCGCGCAATGTTTAATAGTGCAATAACATTGTCTACATCGCTATGTACACTTTGCGCTATACCTGGGTATTGAATTTTTACCGCCAGCTTTTCACCATTTTCTTGATAAGCTAAGTGCACTTGGCCAATAGACGCTGCTGCAAATGGCCTAAGTTCAATATGCGAAAAACGATTAAGCCAGTCTTCACCCCATTCACTTTTAAGTACCTTAACTAATTGATTGTGCGGCATTGGGTTTGCATCAGCGCGAAGCAATGCGAGTAATTGAGTAAGTTCAGGACTTAATAGCTCGCCAGCATCCATAGACAATAATTGCCCTAGTTTCATGGCAGCACCACGAAGGTGTGCTAGCTGAACAGCTAGTTTTTCTATGTTTTTAGGTTGTAAGAGTAAAGCTTTATTATTCCAACCATTACCCGAGAGCGCACTTTTAGTGCCATCTATAAGCATGTTGGTTGCAACACCACCGGCTAAGGAGCCAAGCTTTGCAAATCGAGAGAGTCTTGAAGTAGGTATGCTGCGCGAAGCTGCCATTATAAAAACCTAATTAGCCTGAGAAACAGGCTAATTAATACGTACATTTTACTGAGCTCGATCTAATTAACCAAACGTTTGGGTAATAAAACTATCGTAAGCAGTGTGCTGTACATTAAAGGCGCGGTACTAATTTAATTGCCCCTTCAACCACTTTCATATCAAGGGGTAATTTGCTTAGCAGCATCATTTTAGGGTCATCCATATTTAACGTATAAACAGGGTTGAGGGCTAAAAAAGCATTAATTACTTCCATCGCTTCATTATCAAGCGCCGCTAAATTACCTTTAAAGCCACCTGCATCCACACTCGAATCTAGTAGTTTAACATTGCGTAAAAACACGGCTTTTTTTTCACTGTCGTAAAACGGGCTACCTTCAATTTGCAGCTTTAAGCGTACTGGGTATTTCAGTGCAAATGCATTTATTTCTGCACTTGAGTCTGCACCAAGTACTACTACATCACGGTTATCTGGACCAATATTTACACTTAAATCGTTTACATCAAACTGCACTGGCAGCCCCATTAAGCTCACCTTTTCGCTTAACTTAGGCAACTGTTTACCTAGCACACTTTCTACTTCTGAGCTGGTAAATGAGTAAACAGACACGCCTTGTGTAGAATTACATGCGCTTAAAAATAGTGTGGTTAAAAACAGTAATAAGATTCTCATGCTAACCTTTATCCTCGTTGTAATTATAAAAAAGCCGCTTAAACAGCGGCTTTTATTATGCAATACCTGTATTTAATACAAGTTAATTACATATTATGCTGTAAAAATAGTTTTAATTTTAGCTAGTGTGTCAGGCTCAACTGAACCCTTACTGAGCGCTAATAGCTGCTTTAAATAATAGTTTAAATCAGCATGCTCACCACGGTGTTTATCATCAAGCATGGCTACTTGCTCTGCCATTCTAAGCGCTGCATTTTGCGAGCTTACATTGGCAAGAATTTCCATTCTTGTAATAAGTTGTTCACTACTAAGCGACGTCGCTAACGGAGCTTGAAATTGGCTTGGCACTACATCGTTGTTTTCAAGTGCAGTGATCAGCGCTTCAAATTGCGCATGCTGCGCTTGGCTTGTTAGTAAAGCTAGCTTTTCGTCAATAGCACTTAATAATGCTGCCACTTTTGACGCAAGCGATTTATATTGTGCGTAGCCTTTTACTTTGGTTTCTAGGTCATGCAATTGGGCTTTTTGATTTACTTGCTCAAGGGCACTTTCTAGCTCAGCCAGTTCTATTGCAGCTTGTTTATCTGTTTCGTTTTGAGCCTGCTTTTGCTGCTCAAACTCACTGCTACGTTTGCTAAAGGTTTCATCGTTATACTGGCGAAACTTTTGCCACAGCGCATTTTCGGCTTTTAAACCTGCAAAACCTATACTTTGCCATTGCTGTTGTAATTGCTTTAACTCTTGGCATGCTGCAGCTAAATCTTCACTTTGCGAAAGCGCTGAGGCGCGCTCCACTAAGGCATTTTTTTGTGCTGCGTTACCTTTATGGTATGCATTTAATATAGCAAGAACGCTCTGCTGCTGTGTTTTAAAGCTTTCGTTTAATACGCGGTATGTTTTAGGGTCAACTTTACCCACGCTACGCCACGCTTTATTTAAACGGTTGTATTGGCTTTCAAACTGCTTCCAATCAAAGCTTTCAATAGCGGTGTCTTGCTCGCTTAGTGCTTGCATATCGTTTATCAGTACTTCACGCTGGGCTTTTGCAGCTTCGCGCGCCACTTCTTGCTCGGCAAAGTAACTACGACACGGTGCAAACAACAGCTCTATGTTGCTATCAAACTGCTCACCTTGTTGTTTTTCTTGCTCTGTATCTAAACGGCCAAGCTCGTTCCAACGCTTACGAAACGCTTTAACTTGCTCTGCACGCTGTTGTGGGTCGTCACACGGTTGGTCGACTAACCCTGCCACTTCTTCAAGTAAGGCTTCGCGTTTTGGCGCGGCTGCGTATTTTTGCCAATCTTTTGCTTCTGCAAGTTGTGCTTCTAAATCGGCTTTTAAATTTACTAGTGGCTGCTGAAATTGCGGTGTTAACTTATCAAACAACTCTTCAAAGCCTTTAAATACACCAAAAGCAACATTAAAGCGGCCTTGCTCAATAAGGCGTTTTACATCGCGTGCTTTACGTTTGGCTGTGCTTTGGTTTTTTTCAAGCGGTTTTGTCAGCTCACTCATTTGCGCTAAAAACTGCTTTTTATGCGTATTTAATTGCGATTTAAAGTTTTGCTGCAATGCCCCATCAACCACATTTAAATGGCTACGAGTTTGTTTAAATGCGTTATTAAAACGAGTTAAAACATCATCGTAATCAGCTAGCTGCTGCGCAGGCTCAATTGCTTTAAGCTGTTCAAAAGCAATTTTATACTGTGCAATTGCGCTACTAAGCTCTGGTAGTTTAGCCACCTGATTGAATAGTTTTTCAAGCTTTGTAATAACTTGCTTAGTTTGTGCGTTATCGCCGTGTTGGGCATCGGTTAACGTTTGCTTAGCTTGCGCTACTTTAGCCTCTAACCAATCTTGCTGAATTTGCTCTGGGGTTTCTAAGCCTAATTGCAACGCGTTTTCTATTTCTTCGCTCAATGCCTCAAGTGTTGCCAGGGCTAATAATTGGCGTTGTTGCTCGGCTAAACGCTGCTGTTGTTGCTCGTGCTGCGCTTTTAACGTAGCAATATGCGCATCGAGTTTATCGGTAATGCTGATGTATTTTTTATCCAGCTCTTTAACGTGCTCTTCGCTTAACCATTTAAGCTCAAGTGCTTGCCACTGCGCCATTAATTCGCCGGCTTGTGGGTTTACTATGGCGTAATCGTTTTTATCTCGCAGGGCATTTAGCTTTGCTAAAATAACGCGTGTTGCGCTCTCTACCTGAGCGGGCATTTCAATCGCTAAGCGTTCGTTTTCAACGTGTTGCTCAAGCTGCTTCTTAGCATCGCCTTTAGCATGCTTTACTAATGGTTTAATAAGTTGATGCGTTATAACGAGCTCTACAAGTTGGCTTTGAAGCTCTTCGCTGCCCTCTTTAAACGCTTTTTCAATTAATTTAGGGTTAGCTAAGCGCTTTAAAAGTTTGACGCGTACTTGCAGTTCTTTCTCTGCAAAGGCGAGTTTTTCTAGTGTTTTAACCGGTGCAAAACGGTCTATATACTCACTTTTAATTTGCGTGCTCAGTGCGCTTTCGTTGTTTAACACTGCGTTTGAAATTTGTATTTCGGCTACATCTTTTAGCGCGTGATCTTGTTTATAGGCTTTCCACCACAGTGGTAAGTTATTTACTTTTTGTAATGCTTTGCGGCGTATTTCGGCTGAGTTATCTTCCAGCGCTAATGTGCTTAAAATTGATGCGTCGCGCTCTACATCAAGTTTTTCGATTGCGTCTAGACGAACTTGCTGCTTTGGGTGTTTCCACTTAGGTGTAAAAAGGTGTTTAAAGATCATGTTCACTAAACCTAGCTATTTCGTTTTCTGATTTAAATTCTTTTTGTAGTTGTGCTTTTGTCTTTTGGATCATTTCGCCATTAGCGCCAATGGTAAATTGCTCGTTCGATTGCGCTATTTTAGCTTGGTAAAGCATAACAAGTTGCACCGTTTGTTGCTTTTGCTCATCAGAGAGCGGCGTGCCATCGGGCCATTTACCGGTTGAAGCACCGTACTGTAAACGCTCAAATAATTCTGGGGTTATATTTTGTACAAGGTTGTCAATATTCATGTCATCTTTTCTTTTTTAGAGTCACTAAAATAACGCGGTTTACTAAGTACCAAATACAGCCGACACCAATCGCTACTGTATACGCGTACCATTGCAGGGTTTCTTTTGCGGGTTGTAAAAAGTATAAGCAAAAAAAGCCACCTAAAAATAGTATGAGCGCCAAGAAAGAATGGTTCATAAACATTTGCTGTTTTTTAATTCGCTGTTCGCGCTGAAGCTGTTGTACCTGCTCAGAGTTAAGCGCGCCAATGTTACTATTGCAATGCGGACACTGCTGATGTTTATCTGAAATTGATTTTGCACATTTGGGGCAATGAATAATCGCCATACTACTCTCCATACTACGCATAAAAAAAGCGCCTTGCGGCGCCTTTTATTGTACTTGTTTTATTGCTCGTTGTCTTTTTTGAATTTAACCCAGTAGTCATCTACGGATTGTTTCATTTCTTTGCGCAATAACATAATGCCAAATAAGTTAGGCAAGGTCATAACGACAATTGCAACGGCTGCTAATTTCCATACTAAAGTGGTATCGGCAAACGAAGCCCAAAAGAACGCAGCAACATAAAATACGCGATACGGCATAACTGAGCGATTACCAAGTAAGTAAATCATGGCACGGTCACCATAGTACGACCACGCTATGGCAGTAGAAAATGCGAATAACAATAAGCCTATCGATACTATGTATTGACCGCTATCGCCAAAAAAGCCTCGGGTAAACGCTTTGGTTGTCAGCTCTGCTGAGTGCACTAACGATTTACCAATTAAACTAATGCTGTCGTCGGTTGGCATGCCGTTTTTAACTTCGACAATCCCTGTGTACTTATGTTTGTCGGTAATACCAAAACGTATGTCTTCACCAATTGAGCGTGAATGTAATACGGTAAAGCCATTACTTGTTGGCTCGCCATTAACTACATCAATGTTGCCGTTGAATAGCTCTACCTTGCTATCGTTACCGTTTAGGTAATTGTATAGCTCTTGGCGCTGCGCTTCGTTGGTTTCTGAGTAGTCACCTTTAATAATGCTCATTGACGATCGTTCAAAATGTGTTTCGAATTTTTCATTCCACACACCCGACGATAAAATAACTAAGCCTGTTAATGTACAAATAATAATGGTATCGATAAACGGCTCTAAAATTGACACCATGCCTTCAGACACAGGTTCATCAGCTTTTGCCGATGCGTGGGCAATGGGTGCAGAACCTTGACCGGCCTCATTTGAGAACAAGCCACGGTTTACACCTCTGTTAAATGCATACGCAAAAGAGGCACCTAAAAAGCCACCGGCTGCAGCAGAGCCTGTAAATGCATCAACAAATATTGACGCAAACGAAGGGCCGATGTTTTCAATGTTATAAAAAATAACACCTAACGCACCTATGATATAAATCACGGCCATAATGGGCACAACGCGGGATGTAATAGCAGCAATACGACGAATACCACCTAAAATAACCAACGCAAGTAAAATAGATAACACAGCACCGGTTGCCATAGGTGCAAAACCAAATGTAGCTTCCATACCCTGCGCTATGTTGTTAATTTGTGGCAAACTGCCCGTACCAAAAGAGCTAATTACAGTGGCAACGGCAAATAAAATAGCAAGCCACTTCATGTTTAGGCGTTTATCCATGTAATACATAGGGCCACCCGCCATGGTGCCATCTTGGGTTTTTTCGCGGTATTTATGTGAAAGCGTAACTTCTACAAATTTGGTGGTCATACCAAAAAATGCCGTCATCCACATCCAAAATAATGCCGCGGGGCCACCAATAGAAATAGCCAAGGCTACCCCACCAATGTTACCTGTACCTACCGTACCAGAGAGCGCAGTAGCCAGTGCTTGAAAATGAGTTGTGTCACCCTCGGTGCCTTTTTTATCAAATTTGCCTGTAACTACTTTACACGCATGTTTGAAATAACGAATTTGTGGGAACTTTAAATAAATAGTAAAAAATAGACCGACTCCTAGCAGCACGTAGGGAAACCAAACTGCGCCCCCTAACATGCCATCTAGGCTATCTAAAAGTTGTCCGAATGCATCCACGCTAAATACCTCTTATTATTTTATTTGAGACTGTTGATTGTTTATTACTTACTCAGAGCTAGGTAATACGATAACTAAGCTATTGCGCACTTTTATTATTTGTTAATTTTGTAATAAAAAAGGGCAACATTTTAATATTGCCCTTACCTTATACTAATTTATCTTAATTTATCAACGACATTTACGATTGCCGCTAAAGTATCTTGACCAAATTGATACGAGCGGCGGTCTGACCAGCCGTAATCTGGGTCTGGTAAGTCGTTATTGTCTTTAAAAGGCATCTCAATTGTGTAAGTAAGTGCTTTAAATTCTTCTGCCGTTGCAGATGAGCCAACTGTTAAATTAGCTTTGCCCGGCTCGTCTTTATCGTAACCGTGCTCATCTTGAAACTCTGGCGTTATAGTAAGTAGCGCTGCTTTAAAGCTATCTTCTAAGTCTTTTAAGCGGTCATCGTAGCTTGGAATACCTTCACTGCCTGCCACAAAGTTATAAGGAATAGCTTCATCACCGTGTATATCTAAATGCATATCGAGGCCAGTTTCGCGCATTTTATTCAGTACTAAATACACTTCTGGGCTATTTTCCATGCTAGGCGTTTGCCATTCACGGTTTAAGTTAACGCCTTTTGCGTTAGTACGAAGGTGACCACGTACGCTGCCATCTGGGTTCATGTTTGGTACTACATAAAATACAGCTTTTGATAAAAGAGCAGCGGCATGCGGGTCTTCATCATCTAGTAGTTTGTGTAATAGCCCTTCTACAAACCATTCTGCCATAGTTTCGCCTGGGTGTTGGCGCGCTGTGATCCAGATTGTTTTTTTATCTTCACTAGGCTGACCAATTTTAAGCACGCTCATATCACGGCCATCAAGTGTTTCACCCAATGTTTGTAATTGGCAAAGCTCTTCGCTTTGCGCCCAGGCTAATAAATCTAAATGACGGTCGTAGCTATATGGCGCAAAGTAAGCAAAATATACACTGGGGCATTCAGGCTCTAGTTCAAAGGTAAGCGTGCCATTTTCGTAATTTGAAGGTACACGGAACCATGTTTGACGGTCGTATGAGGCAACAGCTTGGTAGCCTTCCCATCCATCTGGGTAGGCAGAATTTTCTAAATTATTAATGTTTAACTTATGCAGTTGATAAGGCGTTGTTTCTAGACGAAAGTGAAACCACTGGTAAAATTCAGACTGGTGATCGTTGTTTATCTCTAATTGAATATTTAACGGATCGTTGGCTTCGATAACCTTTATGTTACCACTATCAAAATTGCTGCTGATTTTCATGAAAAAACCTTAAGGTAGAATAAGTTTATCTGCTTTGTTAGGCACGTTGATATTTTGGATTAAATTGACTCTATTTTTGGTCACTAAATTACAAAAAAGAGCGGCCTAAAAGTGCAGAACTGACACTATTTAAAACCTGTACTGTGGATGATTAAGCTATCTCAAGCAGATTGCAGGTTAAATAGTAAAATGCATTATTGAATGAAATCAAATAAGCATTTCAATAATTAAAGCCTACCACACAGGGTACACTTTAAAAATATAACGCGACTAAAAAAGCCAGCAAAAAAGCTGGCTTAGTATAATTGCGTTTAAATTAGCGAGGTAAGCTTGGGAAAGCAACTTCAGCCATATCACGCATACAACGAACAACTTGGCAGCTGTAGCCAAATTCATTGTCGTACCATACGTATAAAACAACGCGGTTACCTTCAACAATTGTTGCTTGCGAGTCTACAACACCTGCGTAGCGGCTACCGACTAAATCGGTAGATACGATTTCGGTTGATGCGGTGTAATCAATTTGGTCACGCAGTTCTGAATGCAGTGCTGTTTCGCGTAAAAATGCATTTAGCTCTTCAACAGAGGTGCTGCTATTAAGGTTTAAGTTTAATATAGCAAGCGACACATTAGGTGTAGGCACACGAATCGCATTACCTGTTAGCTTACCTTCAAGCTCAGGAAGCGCTTTAGATACCGCTTTAGCTGCGCCTGTTTCGGTAATTACCATATTAAGTGCAGCAGCACGTCCACGACGCTCTGCTTTGTGGTAGTTATCAATAAGGTTTTGATCGTTTGTGTAAGAGTGTACGGTTTCTACGTGGCCGTTATTAATACCAAACTTATCGTTTAATGCTTTAAGGGTTGGCGTAATCGCATTGGTGGTACAGCTTGCTGCACACACGATTTTATCTTCAGGCTTAATGTCTTGGTTATTTACACCATAAACAATGTTTTTAATGTTGCCTTTAGCCGGTGCTGTTAATAGTACTTTTGCAGCCCCTTTAGACTCTAAGTGCTGACCAAGGCCTGCTTCGTCTTTCCAAATACCAGTGTTATCAACTACGAGTGCATTTTCGATACCGTAAGCGGTGTAATCAACTTCACTTGGCGAGTTAGCATAAATCACTTGGATGTAGCTGCCATTCGCTTTAATTGCATTACGCTGCGTGTCAATTGTGATTGAGCCATTAAATGGACCATGAATTGAATCGCGACGCAGTAAGCTTGCACGTTTCTCAAGGTCGCCTTCTTTACCGCCACGTACAACAATTGCGCGTAAACGTAAGTCGGCATAAGGGCCTGATTTTTCGATTAGTAAACGTGCTAACAAACGCCCTATACGACCAAAGCCATACAATACAACATCACGCGGCTCTTTGGCTGGTGAGTCTGCAATTTCGGCTAATTCGTCTTTAACAAATTCATCAACTGTGCGGCCATTAGCAGCATCGCTGTACAAATAGCTATAAGCAAGTTTACCAATATCAATACGTGCTGAGTTTAGCTCCATTTTACTAATGGCTTCTAAAAACGGAAAGCTCTCGCGTAAACGTAATTTAGTGCCTTCAAATTGCGCTACAGTTTTGTGTGATTTGATAATATCGATAGTACTGGCATTAACGAGAGGACGGCCATATACAGCGATTTCTATGCCACGGTTACGATAAAGCTTACCAATGATAGGTTGCATGCTTTCAGCGTAATCTTGGCGTTCTTGCCAACTATTTGTATATTCTAATTCGTGAGATGAGGTCATTTTATTTACCTAATTTAATCATTTTGAACGGATAGCCTTTAAAAATGCATTAGATTTTGAGAGTAATGCACTTCAGGCAGGGCTATTCTAAGTTAATCTAAAGTTATTCTCTACTGTTAGCGCACAAATGATTGCGCTAGAATAGTAATGTATATATTCATTTGAGGTTAAGGGATGGTTTTAAGAGCAAGCGCAATACTAACAATGCTAGCGTTAACAGGATGCGAAGAACCACTGACTCTCGCTCAGGTATGTAAAGAAACACCTGGCTTTTGTAGTGATTTAAATAAAGATAGCCATTGTAAAAATGAGCGCTCAGAGGTTATTTTAAAACGCTATATAGAATATAAAAAACCCACAGATGAAAACAAATACCAATTGCTTAAGGGATTTGAGTCGTATAATCAATGTATTACTTTAGCCGCAAAAATAGAACATATTAAACTAAAGTCTAAAACAACATCGCGTATTGAAGGTCAGCTTACTAGCATTAAAGAGATGACCCGGCTTTATCAAGACACAAAAAACACTAACCACCCAGGTTTGCTTTACTATCATTGGTCACGTAACAATGAGCAAAGTGCGCTGACTCGTTTACTTGCAATGGAAAATGATGAAAGCGTAACCAACAGTGCAGAAATGCAGTTTTATCTAGCTTCTTATTACATTAAGTTTGACGATGAAAAAACAATTGATTTGCTATATAAAACGCTTGAGCTAAATAAACAAGGCCAACAGCCAAATCCTGAAGTGTATACCTCGTTAATCAGCTTGTTTTATAAACATGATAAATATAAGCACGCTTACATTTTTTCGAAAGTGGCGCGAAGCGCTGGCATTGAGAATATAGATTTACTACCCATTGAGCACCAACTGATGAGCGATGGTAAAAATTTAGATGCGCTCGATGCCCTTGCTCAACAAACGTATGAACAAATACAAAACGGTGAGTTTGTATCGCCGCGAGAATTTTAGGTAAGCAAAACCCCCTGGCAATAAATGTGTTTTAAAACATGATGCCAGATGGTTTTTTAAATAAAAAAGGCAGCTTACGCTGCCCTTTTTTATTTTGCTTTGCTTGTGCCCACTTCTACACGGGTTTTAAGCTTTTGACCTGGTCTAAAGGTCACCACGCGGCGCGCCGAAATAGGAATGTCTTCTCCTGTTTTCGGGTTACGGCCTGGTCTTTCTTTTTTATCACGAAGATCAAAGTTACCAAATCCAGAGAGCTTAACCTGCTCGCCTTTTTCAAGCGCTGA
>NZ_DJHW01000057.1:0-32616 GCF_002433295.1 Pseudoalteromonas sp. UBA6610
CCACACTACATAGGCTCTGCCTTGCCTAATTACCAAACAGACGGCTGCAAATTTAACCTCGAAAGATAAACAGGCCATAGCTAGACATGGGGTTAGTTATTTTTATTTAAACCGCCAGCTTTGTTTATACGGGTATACGTCAGGTAAAAAGCCTGATTTAATTTGTTGTTGGCAAGCTTGCCAAAAATCGGCTAAAAACAGATCGTTATGTTCGCAGTTAAAATAGTTAAATGCCGTTTCGTTTGCGCTAAAAAACACCTTAAACTGACTGGGGAAAATATCGTTTTCTGCTATATAAAAATAACTGTTGGCGCTTAGCTCCTCTAGGTCGTTTTGTGCGCTAGGTACATCTCTAAAGTGGCAATCAGTCAATGGGCAAATTTCATCAAAGTCGTAAAAAACAACGCGCCCCCAACGGGTTACGCCAAAGTTTTTCATTAGCATATCGCCTGGGAATATATTAGCACCGGCTAAGTCTTTAATCGCTTTACCGTAATCGGTCATAACCTGTTGTAATGCTTTGTTAGAGCAGTGATTAATGTATAAATTAAGCGGCGTCATTTTTCGCTCAACATACACATGCTTTAAAATAAGCGCCTTACCCGATATAACCATGCTGCTGCCAATTTGTGATTTCATTTGCTTAAGTAACTCGTCGCTAAAGCGGCTGAGGTCGAACACTAAATACCTAAATTCGTGTGTATCTACTAAGCGTCCTACGCGGTCGGCTTGCTTTACAAAGTTGTACTTGGCTTTTACTTGCGCTTTGGTGGCTGTTTTTGGTGCACTAAATTTATCTTTTATTACTTTATAAACGTAGTCTAGCCCTTCAATGGTAAATACCAGCATAACCATGCCGGGAGTACCAGGTGCTGTCACGTATTTAAAATTAGTAGGGCTATTTTTAGTGGTATCAACTTTGTAACGATAAAACTCTGTTTTAGCGTGCTTAATAAAGCCAATGGCGTTAAATAACTCAAAGCGTTTTTTATGTGGCATCAGCACGCTTAAGTAATCTACATAACGTGCGGGTTGGTCGGTATCAACCATAAAATAGGTACGAGCAAAACCAAACAGTAAACTTAACTGATCGGCGCCCATCATTACGGCATCAAGCTTTAACCCTTTATTAGTATTTAATATGGCGATAGCAAAAGGCATGTTATCGCCATTTTTAGCAATACAGCGCCCTATTAAGTAGCAGGCTTTGTTTCTAAAAAATAATGAATTTGCGTATTCTATAAACCCGTCGTTTAAATTTATAAGCTCATACACTTGTTTACATTGCTGCTTTGCACCGGCCATTAACGTTGTTTGCAATGCGTTTAAATCGGCGTCTAAATGACTAAAAGGTACTCTAAAAGCTTGGCGGGTAATGAGCGTTTTTACAGCATGGTTAAACCCATCTTTAAACGATATTCTGCTTACTAAATTTTCATACGAACGCGGCTCGCTTCTGTATTTTGCTTTTAATACAAACAAATGTACGGTACGAATTTTTTTATCGTCCCAAATTGCACCAAAGGTAGAATTAAAAAAGGTATGTGCTATGGGTTTGTTTTCATGATTTTGCACCATATCGCCGTATATATTTTTAGCTAGCTGCCATGTTTGCGGGCAAGACAGTTCAGCGTAAGCAATAACTCTCACAACTTCACTGACATTTTTTACTTCACGTTCGTACACTTGTAAGCGTTCGCGCATGGCAGTTTGCACATCGTGATATTTTTGTTGTTCAAACCGGCTTTGCGCACCTAGCGTAATATTTAAAAACTGCGCAAACATTGCTTCAAAGCCTGCAAAAACAGCGCGGGCCAACTTAGTAGCAATAACTTGCTGTAGCGCATTATTGGTTTGATTAGTTAACGATTTTGACATGGTTACAACACTTTTATTTTTACCACTTATAGCGGTTATTTTTTATTAATTGTTTACACCTTAGCAAGCAGGCTTTAATTTAGGTAATTAATAAAGCATATAAATAAAATTGATCATATGAATATACGTAACGTCGATCTCAACTTATTAGTGTACTTAAATGTGCTCATTGATGAAAAAAGTGTTTCAAAAGCGGCTAATAAACTCGCACTAACACAGCCTGCGATGAGTAACGCACTTAAACGATTACGTGATTTATTTGATGACCCACTACTTGTGCGTGCCGCAGGCTCTATGACCCCCACCAGCAAAGCACTTAGCTTAAAGCCTGAAATAGAGTCTCTTTTAAAAATGGCAGAGGCGATTACTCAGCCCAGTGAGCAATTTAACCCAGCAACGGCAGAGGTGACTTTTAGAATAATGGCAAACGACTACATGGAGTCGACCTTAATTGCCCCCTTTATTACTGAGCAGTTAACTAAAAACCCGGGGGTTAATTTTGATGTACTGAGTCCAAGCGATGTAAACCTGCAAGATATGGAAAAAGGCACTATTGATTTAGCCATAAACCGTTTTAATGGCTTGCCTCGCTCGTTTCATCAAGCCAGTGTTTGGCGCGATAATTACTGCTGTTTAACCCACCCTAAAAATACCTTTTTACAGCACTCAAGCCTTGATGATTACCTACAAAAAGAACATGTTTGGGTAAACCGCGCTGGCTGGGGGCCAGAAGCTGCCGTTACCAATAAGTCAGGCAAGCAAAAACTAGGTTGGGTTGATGAAGCACTTTGGCAGCTAGAACAAACACGTAAAATACGGGTGTTTACACGCCACTACATGATTGCAAGTTTGCTATGCCAATCAGAGCAACTTATTGCCACCTTACCGCGCAGGCAGGCTAAATTATTAACCACGCATACCGATTTAGTCATTAGCCCAGTACCGTTTCAAATAGTCCCTATTGAGGTAAAAATGATATGGAGCCCACTACTTCACCATGCTCCCGCACACCAGTGGTTACGCCGTGAGTTGCTTGAGTTTGCTAAAACAATTGCGGATAGGTAGTTAGTAATTTTCTTTAATTTAAAATTCTGATTACAGCTCAAAATGTATTAAAAAAGATTTAAGGAAAATCACTATCAACATTGATTACTCTAATTATTCACTTAAAGAATTACACGAAGCACTTGAAACTATTGATGCAAACAAATACCCGCAAAGATACAAACGTCTAATAGAAGAGCTAAACAACCCAAAGAGAGTAGACCCTAAGGTTATAAAGCAATTAGAAATAACAGAGCAAAACTCAAAGAAAGAAACCAAAGCATACGTAACTATTTTACTAGGCTTGTTTTTCATTCTATGGAGCTACTTTACTTATAATGATGGCGTTATACATAATAAAGGAGGGGAACGGGTAATTGCTTCTATCGAATCGAGCCCCAAAAAATTCTATTTTATTATTTTTGGTGCAATAGGCTTAGGGTGTATAACCGTCGCGCACGGTATAGAAACGATAGTAAAGCAAAAAAAAGCGCTCAAAAATAACAATTATGAAAAATAAAAAAGAATATCCTTATCTATGCGAAAGCCGCCTTAGCTATATTTATAGATGTATAAAATGTGGCGCTTTTATTAAAAAAGGAATGCACGTTTGCTATCGGTGTGAACATGTTTTCTCTAAAGAAGATGTTGATATTATGATCAAACAGTATCGTGAAAATTATAAGAAAAACTGGCATCATAAACTTTATTTTGTCGCTTTTATCACAACTATTATATGCGCATTGCTCTTTTAAAAATAAAAAGCGCCATGGTATTCAACTTTGGGAAAATACCATGGCGCTTTTGAAATCGTAGAAATAGGAGTGAACCCTACCCTTTATATTTAGCAACCTTGATGCCAACCCACCACAAAAATAAAAAACATTTAAAATCAAACATCTAATTAAATTATGCTTTTAATTATTATTTAGTGTGTCCCAGTTTTGTGCATTTTTATAGGTTTTTGCACCACTTTAATTAAGCATGCTAAGTGGTTTTTGGTTTGTTGTCATTTACTATTGATAAAATCAATGTCAGTTATTGAAAACAACAATTTCATTAATAATACACTTAGCGCTAAAGTGAAGTTAAGCCAACAAACTAAGAGTAATGATTATGACAACATCAAGCTTCACACAACAAGACGGGTTATTTATTGACGCTAATTTACATCAGTTTATTACCCAACAGTTATGCACTAAAACCAATGCAGCTGAGACATACCAAGCACTTGCTACCTTGGTTGATGAGTTTGGTTGTAAATGCCGTAAAACAAAGCACCAACCCGATGATATTTTAGAAGTAGATACACTACTGCATGCGTACCAGCGTAAAAACCACCCGCTTTGCCATGTAGATGCACAAACAACCGAGGCAGTACTTGATGAATACTGCTGCCAAGTACCGGCTATTATTGTAGTTGCATTATTGGATACGCTTAGTGGTACTCAGTGCGATGAACCTAATGCACACGATATTTACCACCGCGCTGCACAGCTTACTAATCGCCCATGTGTACACAAGGCAAAAACAGCCACAGCGGCCTAATAATGGAGTTGCTTAAAAATACTCGATAACCTTTTGTGCAAAGTCACTGCAGCTTAGGGTTGTCGAGTTATTAATATTTTGCGCTAAATCAAAGGTTACATTACCGCTTTTGAGTGCTTGTTCGAGCGCTTGTTCAATCAGCGTTGCTGCCTCATCCCAGCCCATAAACTTAAGCATTAAAACGGCACTTAAAATACTGCTGCTTGGATTTGCTTTGTTTTGCCCTGCTATTCTCTCAAACGTACCATGAGTTGGTTCAAAAAATGCCACATCGTTATTTAAATTAGCAGCCGGCATAATGCCCACTCCGCCAACTTGTGCGCTGAGCATATCTGCTAAAAAATCGCCATTTTGGTTTGTGGTTGCTACTACATCAAATTGCTCAGGGTTCATTAAACATTGTTGCAGCATGTTATCGGCTATCACTTCTTTAATAATTAAAGGCGATTTATTAGCGCGTGCTATTTCAAGCCAGCGTCCGTTTTCGTGTTGGGTAGCGTTAAACTCACTTTGGGCTAAGGCAAACCCCCAACGTTTAAAGGCACCATCGGTAAATTTAAGTACATTCCCTTTATGCACAAGCGTTAACGATTCGCTGTTATTTTTAAGGGCGTAATTAATTGCATAGCGTACTAAGCGCTCGCAGCCTTCTTTAGATATATTTTTTATACCTATGCCACACTCTTGAGAAAACCTTAGGCGCGTTACTCCCATTTCTTCACATAAAAAGTCGAGCATTTTCTCGCTCTCTACGCTGCCAGCTTGCCACTCTATTCCTGAATATACATCTTCGCTGCTATCACGCAGCACTGTTATGTTAGTTAAAAATGGATTTTTTAATGGCGATGGCAACGCACTTAGCCCTTTAACAGTGCGCATATTTACAAATAAATCCATTTCGTGCCTTAGCGCCACATTTAATGAGCGAAAACCGCCGCCAAGAGGTGTAGTTAGCGGCCCTTTAATTGCTATTTTACACGCACGTACTGCGTTAATAGTCTCCTCTGGGAACCAATCGCCATCATATAACTTTGCTGCTTGCTCGCCGTTATATACTTGCATCCAGTGAATTTTTCGCTCCTTTGCATAACAGTGTGTAATGGCATTATTCACCACATGCTGCATGGCAGGTGTGACCTCTTGCCCAACCCCGTCACCATTAATATAAGCAATAATAGGATTTACAGGCACATGCCATTGGCCTTTAGGATCAATAGTAATATTTTGTCCGTGCTCAGGGATTTTAATATGCTGATAAGCCATGGTTAATACCTATAGTCAAAAAAGTGTTACCTGATTAAATCATGCTTGATTGAGCATGTATGCAATTTGCTTTTTATAATTGATATTAGTTAAAAAAATAACGAATTACGTGTGCTTAATTATGTAAATAGTGGGTCAAGTATTAAGCGCGTATTTAGGAGGTATAAATGAAATTATTTTGGCTGTTATTGCTATTAATGTGCTCTTTAAAAGCCTCAGCTGTTGATGTGGTTATTCATAATTTAGACGCACTGACTACTAAGGGTCAAAAAACGGTAGCTACATGGGTAAATCAAAGCCTTGAAAAAACACAAAATACTTTAGGGCCATTACAACAAAGCACCCTCCCTATTTATTTAAAGCCACAATATTTTGCTTTTGAACCCGTGCCATGGGCTAGCGTAAAACGAAATAACCCCGATGGGTTAGAGCTGCATATTGACCGCTACGCAAGTTTAAATGCATTTACAAAAGATTGGACGCTTTACCATGAGCTTTCACATTTATATTTGCCACTACTGCCTTATTCTGGCTTTTGGTTAAGCGAGGGGTTTGCCAGTTACATGCAAAACGTAATAATGCGCAACAGCGGTGTAATTAGCCAAGCGCAATTTGTTCAGCGCCTAAACGCAGGGTTTGAGCGAGCACGCTTACAAACTAAAACAAAGCAGCAGCCACTTAATAAACTTTCAAGTGATATGTGGAAGCAACGTGCACAACAGCGGGTTTATTGGACAGGGGCAGCATTTTTTGTAGAAGCCGATTTAGCCCTTCAAAAACAAGGTAAAAGCGTTGCCGCTATAATAAAACAATACCAACTATGCTGCAGAGCTGCACGCACAAATGCTAAAACGCTCATAAAAGAGTTAGATAAGCTCTCACGCAGTAGTATTTTTACTACCTTGTACGCGCAATATAATACGCGTACCGACTTTCCTGTTATTACTAAAACGCAGTTAAATACACTTTAAGTGCTTTTAATAAGTGCGCAATACTCATCATATGCTTTTACATTGTAATTAGTTGAGTAAGCATTCATAAAACCATGTAAAAACGGTGTTTTGTTACACGTAACTTGGCTTTTACTGGCTAAAGTACTTATCACTTCATCTACATTAAAATGCATTTCGGTATGTGGAAAAATAAACGTACAAGGTACTTTTGCCGCAATATCTAAATGATTTCTAATTTGTGAAGGGTAAAAGCCAATCAGCTTTTTTAGGTGTGGATTGCCTGTTAATAACTGCGCGCGCCACGCGGCACTTGCGCCTGCACTAAACCCTATACAAGCTGTTGGCTCTGTAAGGTTATTAAATACATTTAAGAGCTTAGCTACGTAATTGTCATGGCCACAGTCATTTATAAATTTATTATAATAATATTTTTCACTATCAAGGGGTTGCAGTTCTCCTTTATAGGGGTCTATAACCTCTGTATTGGCTTGCATAATATCTAACAACCTCATTAAAGGTGCTGTTAAACCATAAATATCGCTGACTATTATGTAATTCATACTTACCCTTTTAAGGTTAGAATCCATGCGTTTAAGCAGTTGATAAAATTAAGTATAAATAATTTTTAAATAAATAGCTTGCACACATTTTTTATTTAGGTTACCTTTCTTCTCTGGTCTTAAAAAACCACCGCGGTTAACCTTTTTACCCTGATCCAGTAAGCCCCGCAAAACGTATATTTTAAAGCTAAGTTATTGTACGGCGAGAACCCCTATTAATACCTTGATGATTTTTTTAATATCATCGCAAAAGTGTCATAAAGATCGTCAACACTGTAATGAAGCTAAACACAACATCGTTAATTTATTAACTGCATTTGGCTATAAAAAATAGCGCAGAGTAAATAACAAGAATAAAGTGAGTTTTATTATGTCTTATAAATACAATGGATCTATGATCCAAATTGCCCATCCGGTGCAATCAATTTCTGTAAACAAACAACGTGTTATTTTTAGTGATACACAAGGTTTGAAAAACGCAATGTTTCAAAAAGCAAGCGAAGCGCGCGAATTTGTAAAATGGTTAAAAGCCAACTAATCATTGTGAGCAATTAACTGCTTAAGCAGTTAATGTTAATAAAATGTGCCAGCTTTGTAGCTGGCATTTTACTTTGTTGCACTTAATTGACTACAATAGCGATACTTTCATTGTTTTAGGTAGTTGTAGTAATGCTCCGTGCATTTTTGTGTATCACCTTATATTTAAGCATTTCTTCAGTCAGTTACGCCCACACGATTAACTGGCTAACGCACGACTTTGCGCCCTATTACATTTTAAATGGAAAATACCAACACCAGGGGCGTGATGAAAGCGTTATAACCTTACTCGAGCAACAACTTGAGCACATCACGTTTAATCGCCTTGTTATCCCCTCTGGCAAAGTTACGCAAGAACTAGCCAATAAATCAGCCACACATTGTGCCCTATCACTTTATAAAAATGCATTTAGAGAAAAGTTTATTCACTTTAGCGAGCAGAGCTCAACCACGGGCCTTTCACCTTCCATTGCTATGCATAAAGGTTTGGCGCATTCACTAGAAGTGCCTAACTCAGAGCCAGTGTCGTTGCAGGATTTACTAGCAGAAAAAAAGCTCACGTTAGGTGTATCTATGAACCGCTCATACGGCGAGCAACTCGACAGCGTAATAAATAACACCCCCGATGTTGATATTGTTATTCGCCCAACGCGAAATAGTTTAGCCAGCCTTACCTATATGCTCAATTTAAAGCGCTTAGATATTTTATTAGGTTACCCAAGTGAGCACCATTACTTAGCTAAATCTATGTACTTTGAAGAAAACCTAACTCAGCGAGCGGTTGTTGAAGCGCCACCGTTAAGTTATGGCTATATTGGCTGCACTAAAAATGAACAAGGTGCTAAAAATATTCAACTATTAGATGAGCAATTAAAAAAAATTAAGCAAACCGAGCAATACCACCAAGTAATGTTACGCTGGTTGCCCCCACATTTAAAACCCTTATTAGAATCAAGAATTCACGCTACAAAAAACAAAAACGCCACTAACTAAAGTGGCGTTTTAATTTAATTTACGCTTTATTATTTACGCACACCTTCAATAGACAGTCCAATATCAACATGGGTAGACGCCGGGCCTAAATTATAATCAATGCCGTAATCGGTGAGTTTTAAACTGGTTTCGCCCTCAAAACCAGCACGGTAGCCACCCCAAGGGTCTTGCCCTTCACCTACTTTATCCATTTCAAACGTAATGCGTTTAGTTACGCCATGTAAAGTAAAGTCGCCCGTTACTGTGGCTGTATCATCATCGGTAAATTTTACATTGGTGCTTTTAAATGTTGCTGTTGGGTATTTATCCACATTTAAAAAGTCTTTACCGCGTAAGTGTTTATCACGCTCCGCATGGTTAGAGTCTAAACTTGCTGTATCTATATTTACTAAAATATTAGACCCTGTTTGCGCTTTAGCGTCGTAACTAAAGCTGCCATCAAAACGGTTAAATCGCCCGTGCAGCCAGCTGTAGCCTAAATGCTTAATTTTAAAGGTAACAAATGCATGCGCCCCTTGCGTATCAATTACATAATCTGCTGCATTTGCAGTAGCCGATAACATCATTACACCCGATAGAGCTGCAGTTACTAGTCGTTTTTTCATGTTAGTATTCCTTTGGTTTGATCATTCTTGTTAAGGTTTTATCTTTATCAATAAAGTGGTGCTTTAATGCCCCCAGTGCATGCAAAACAGCCAAGCCAATTAATGTACACGCACCGTAGTAATGAATTTTCCCGGCAATATCGGCTTGTCCATCAAAGTTATAATCCAGAGCTGGTACATTAAATATCGAAAAAACAGCGATTGCTCTGCCATCGGCGGTAGAAATCAAATAACCCGCCACTACAATGACTGCTAAAATTAGGTACATAACAATATGCGCGGTATGTGCAATGTGGTTTACTGTTTTATTTTGACTAAGGGGGCGAGGTTTGGGGCTGAATACGCGCCACAAAATTCTAAAAATAAGCACTGCGGCGAGCGTTATACCTATACTTTTATGTAAATCCAGTGAGCCTTTATACCAGCTGTCGTAATAGGTTAGCTCAACCATGTATAAGCCCAAGCCAAATAAACCAAACACGGTCAAAGCCATCAACCAGTGTAAAATAATGGCAATAAGGCCATAAGATGTGGGCGTATTTTTAAACATGTGGGTTCCTCTAAATTCAATAATTTAAGAATATAGAGGGTGAAGAAAAACTAAAATAGCGTATACAAACAGCATCTGTGCATATACGCACATACAACTTGAGCTACAGTTTTACTAATTAGCTATTTGGCGTGTTGGTAAGGTTTATGTAAATTAGGCTATCAGGTGAGACTTGCAAACAGCTAATTAAGCCTTCTTTTATAAGCTCAAGCATAGCAATAAAGCTAACCACTACACCGCTGCGCCCTTCACTAAGGGTGAATAAATCGCTAAACGGCAGCGCTTTATTTGCGTTACTCAGCTGGGCTAAAATTTGGCTCATCCGCTCACGGGTAGAGAGGATTTCTGCGGTCACTTGGTGATGCTCAAATGTTTTGGCGCGCGCCATCACGTCGCTCAGAGCTAACATTAAATCTTTTAACTCAAGCTCTGGCAGGTTTTGAGCGGTATTTTCAATAACCGGCATAGTTGCATTTGCGACAAAAATATCACGGCCTACACGGGGGATGGCATCTATATTTTCGGCTGCTTTTTTAAACTGCTCGTACTCTTGTAAACGCTTGATCAGTTCTGCGCGGGGGTCTTCCTCTTCTTCGAGCTCCTCGTGCACAGGCAATAACAGACGCGATTTTATTTGCGCCAATAACGCTGCCATTACTAAGTACTCACCGGCAAGTTCTAACTGAAACTCACTCATCATTTCTACATAACTGACATATTGCTCAGTAATGCTAAAAATAGAGAGTTCGAGCACATCTAACTTGTGCTTTTTTATTAAATACAGCAGTAAATCAAGCGGGCCTTCAAAGGTTTCCAAAATAATTTCAAGTGCATCGGGCGGAATGTATAAATCTTCAGGTTTATCTACAACGGCTTTGCCATGCAAAAAAGCCAGTGGCAGCTTTTGCTGCACTGGCTCACTTTGAGTATTTTTTTCGCCCTGTGTTGTATCTCTCACCAAGGTTACTCAAACGGGCTGGTATCGCCACACCCTACACGTAAAATGTGAATATCGTCTTCTGATAGGTCAATAACCGTGGTTGCTTGCTCTGCAAGGTGTCCGCCGTCAATAATTAAATCTACGTGTTTATCTAAACGCGTTAAAATTTCATCTGGGTCTGATTCTGTAAACTCTTCTCCAGGTAAAATTAACGAACACGACATTAACGGCTCCCCAAGCTCTGCAAGTAATGCACATGCAATTGGATGCTCTATAACGCGCATACCAATGGTTTTTTTCTTATCGTTTAATAACCGCTTTGGCACCTCTTTTGTACCTTTAAAAATAAAGGTGTATGGCCCTGGCGTATTATTTTTAATAAGCCTAAACATTTGGTTATCTACACGGGCATAAGTTGCCAGCTCAGATAAATCACGGCATACCAGCGTAAAGTTATGGTGTTTTTCTATTCCACGAATACGCTCAATGCGCTCTTTTGCTTGCTTATTACCGAGGTTACACCCTATTGCGTAGCCCGAATCTGTTGGGTATACAACAACCCCGCCCTGTTTAATAATATCAACCGCTTGGCTAATAAGTCGTGGCTGTGGGTTTGCTGGGTGAATATGAATTAATTGACTCATGATAATGCTCCTTCTTGCCCTTCCCACACTTGCCAAACCCCTTGGCAGTCTTTGGGTAAGTATAAGTTTTTACCTAGCTCTAAATAACTAGTTGGAAAATGAAAGTCAGAACCTTGCGAGCACAGTAAACCGTACTCTTGGCTCAATTGTCCTAAAAATTGGCGTTCAGTGGGCGCTTGTTGCGGCTGCGCAACTTCCATGGCATCGCCCCCGTCACTTTTGTATTGCACAAGTAACTTACGTAACCATTTATTAGACATTTGATAACGCCCTGGATGTGCAAGTACTGCAACCCCGCCCGCAGCATGAATGGCGCTAATGGCTGTTTGCATATCACACCAACTGCTTGGAACATAACCTGTTTTGCTGCGCCCTAAGTATTTTTTAAATACCCCAGGAAAATTTTTAGCTACGCCTCTTTCAATCAATGCACGCGCAAAATGAGCTCGGGTAATTTGGGCGTTTTCTGCCAGCGCCTTGGCTTGCTCGTAAATGCCATCAAAACCGTTTTTTGCCAGCCTTTTGCCAATTTCAATGGCGCGTTCATCACGCTTTTGCTGCTGCGCCGATAACAATGATGTAAGGGCATTGTTATTTATATCAATATTTAGCCCAACAATATGTATTTCAAAGCTTTCCCACTTGGTAGAAATTTCTACGCCAGATATAAGCTTAAGCGGTAGGTTTTCTGTTTCGATAAACGCTTTTGCCGGCGTAATAGCAGCCACAGTGTCGTGATCGGTTATCGCAAACACATCAATGTTTTTTTCTACGGCGCGGTTTAATAATTGCTCAACTGTTAAATGTCCGTCTGAATGCGTTGTATGGCTGTGTAAATCGTATTTTATCAAAAGAAAACTGCTTAAATTTAAGGGTAATAGATGTTTATATAAGTATAACAACTTTTTTGACTAAATTGTTTTAAATAAACACTTGACACAAAAGCGCTAAATACGTTTTACTGTAGCCACTTTTAGACACATTAAGAATTAATAAAAATGATGAATTCAATTCAACACACTATTTGGTGGTGGCACTCATAATTTTTGGGTGATGAATTGTCGTGTCTAGCAAATATTCAAAACCCGCAACTATGCGGGTTTTTTTATAACTAAATTTTACGTATTTAATTTTTTATTTTGAGGCAAAAAAACATGAATAACGGTCTTACTCTTACACATCGTTGGTGGTGGCGCCTGATATAGCGGGACGGTAATGATCTGTTTGTAATTTAGATATCGTTATTCAAACCCCGCATTGCAAAAGCATTGCGGGGTTTTATTTTTTGAGGGAATGAGGTTTGATTTTTAGTCATATAACTACCACACCAGGCGAAGTTACTAGCATAACGCAAGTGCGCGACTACATTAGTAGCCCACTTGCACTTTATGCAGCACTTGATAAGCCTAATTCGCTACTGCTTGAATCAGCCGAAATTGATTCGAAAGACAGTGTTAAAAGCTTAATTTTAGTTGACTGCGCGCTGCGCATTGTTTGCCAAGGTAAAACCGTCACGGTAAGTGCTCAATCTAATAACGGTAAACAGTTACTGCCATATTTAAGAGCCAATGTACAAAGCTGCGATGCAACCTTAACCGACACAAGCCTAACTCTTGTTTATAAAGGCGGCTCTAAAGACATTGACGAGGCAAGTAAACTGGTTGCCGATAATGCATTTAGCGCACTACGCACCTGTATAAACAGTATCAAAAGCACCACCGAAAACCCGTTTTCGGTATTTTTAGGCGGTGTATTTGCCTACGACATGGTGGCTAATTTTGAGCAGCTAAGCGACGTACCCGATGGCGAAAACACCTGCCCAGACTACGTATTTTACTTAGCCGAAACCTTAGTGGTTATCGACCATCAAAAACAAACCACAGAGCTTATTGGTAATGTGTTTAATGGCCCAGACGTACACGCTAATTGTTTTGAGGTAGGTAAAGAGCTAGAACGATTAAATGCCTTATGCGATAAAGCAGAAGAGTTTAGTGCGCCTATGCAAACAGGCACCTGCGATGTAAGTGTTGATATAAGCGATGAAACTTACTGCGAGCAAGTGGTTAAGCTTAAAAAGAACATCGTTGATGGTGATATTTTTCAGGTTGTGCCTTCGCGTACGTTTTCACTGCCCTGCCCTGATTCGTTGCACGCATATAGCCAGCTTAAAAAGCAAAACCCAAGCCCTTATATGTTTTATATGCGCGATGAAGAATTTGCTTTATTTGGCGCCTCACCTGAGTCTGCACTTAAATACGAAGTGCAAAGCAAACAAGTTGAAGTTTACCCTATTGCCGGTACTCGCCCACGTGGAAAATTTGCCAATGGCGCAATCAACCCAGATTTAGACAGCCGTATTGAGCTTGAACTAAGAAACGATCAAAAAGAGCGTGCTGAGCATTTAATGCTAGTTGATTTAGCTCGTAACGATGTGGCACGCATTAGCGTAGCCGGCACGCGCCATGCAAAAGAGCTTTTAAAAGTAGACCGCTACTCGCAAGTAATGCACTTGGTTTCTCGCGTGGTGGGCACGTTAAAGCCTGAGCTTGATGCACTGCACGCTTACCAAGCGTGTATGAACATGGGCACGCTGGTAGGCGCTCCTAAAGTACGTGCCGCCGAACTTGTACGCCAAACCGAAGGCAAACGCCGTGGCAGCTACGGTGGCGCAGTGGGCTATTTAACAGGCGATGGTGCAATGGATAGCTGCATTGTTATTCGCTCAGCGTTTGTTAAAAATAATACCGCGTATGTGCAAGCAGGTGCCGGTGTCGTTTACGATTCTGATCCTCAAGCCGAAGCTAACGAAACCCGCGCTAAAGCCCAAGCGGTGATCACCGCCATAAAATCGACTTATGAGGCGGTATAAAATGAGCACAGCAAACCCAATGAAAATATACTTTTTAGATAACTTTGATTCGTTTAGCTACAACCTTGTTGATGAACTAACCATGCTGGGCTGTGAGCTTGTGGTATACAGAAATAACATACGTGCAGAGGTTATTTTTAATAAAATGCGTCAAGAGCCTGGGCAAGTATTATTAGTGCTTTCGCCAGGACCTGGTGCACCCAGTGATGCAGGTTGCTTAATGGAATTAATCGAACTGGCTAAAGGCCACTTCCCCATGCTGGGCATTTGTCTAGGGCAACAAGCACTTACACAAAGTTATGGCGGAGTAATCGGCCACGCTGGCGAAACCGTACATGGTAAGTCATCAATCATTAATTTAAACCCGCATCCGGTGTTTGAAGGAATGGGCAACACCATGCCCGTAGCCCGTTACCATTCATTAATGGCAACCAAGGTACCTGAAAATATTGAGGTAATTGCACAATTTGACGATATTCCTATGGCCATATATCACCACGACGATAAAGCGTTAGGTTATCAATTTCATCCTGAGTCAATACTTACGCCAAATGGTGCAATGCTACTTCAACAAAGTGTTGCGTACTTAACGCGCACCAACTAATAGAGGACATTATGAGTACCCAAGCACAAGAGACCATAAATGTTCAATACGCTATTGAGCAACTTATTCAAGGCAAGTCGTTAAACTATGCCCAATCAAACGCATTATTTAACCAAATAATGCAAGGTAACATGAGCGAAATAGAGCTCACAGCATTGCTAATTAGCCTTAAAATAAAAGGCGAAGTAAGTGATGAAATTGCCGGCGCTGCAGCGTCAATGCGAGAAAACGCCGTTGCTTTTACAACCGCTAGCACGCAACTTGCCGATAGCTGCGGCACCGGGGGCGATGGCTCAAACACGATTAATATTAGTACTACCGCTGCGATTGTTGCAGCTGCCGCGGGTATTAATATGGTAAAACATGGTAATCGCAGTGTATCGAGTAATTCGGGCTCTGCTGATTTATTAAAAGCATTGGGCATTAATATTGATATGAGCCCAGCACAAGCTGCACAGTGCCTTGAACAAACCCATTTTACCTTTTTGTTTGCACCGCATTATCACAGTGGTGTACGCCACGCGATGGGCGTACGTACTGCGCTTAAAACACGTACCATTTTTAATATTTTAGGCCCGCTTGCTAACCCTGCTGCACCACACGTGCAATTACTGGGTGTTTACGATGAGTCTTTATGTATGCCAATGGCGCAAACACTTAAAACATTAGGCACTAAGCGCGCGATGATAGTGCATGGTTCTGGCACTGACGAAATAGCCCTGCACGGCCCAACTAACGTAGTTGAGCTAAACAATAGCGAAATAACGCAGTACACATTAAACCCAAGCGACTTTGACCTTGCAAACTATTCACTTGAACAACTAGCCGGTGAAGGCCCACAATATAACGCAAATGCAAGCCTTGCTATTTTACAAGGTAAAGGCAGTGATGCGCACAATGCTGCAATCGTAGTCAATGTGGCTGCACTTTTATACCTAAGCGGTAAAGTACAGTCATTAAAAGAAGGCGCACAACAGGTACAAACATTACTAAGTTCAGGCAAAGCCATGAACACATTAAATGCAATTATTGAGGTAAGTCATGGCTAATGTATTAGACAAAATTGTTGCTGATAAAAAACAAGAGCTAATAGAGCGTAAAGCCGCGCGCCCACTAGAGAGCTTTAAACACTTAGCAGTGCCAACTAGCCGCAGCTTTTATAAAGCGTTAGCAAAGCCGGGTACGCAGTTTATTTTAGAATGTAAAAAAGCATCTCCTTCAAAAGGACTAATAAGAGAGCCGTTTGATTTAACCGAGATCACCTCTGTTTATAAAAAATATGCTAGCTGCATGAGCGTACTTACAGATACTAAATACTTTCAAGGTAGTTTTGATTATTTAGAGTTTGTACGTAGCCAAGTAGAGCAACCACTTATTTGTAAAGACTTTTTTATTGATGAGTACCAAGTTTACATGGCACGTATTTATGGCGGCGATGCTATATTACTAATGCTTTCAGTGCTTGATGATGAACAATATAAAGCGCTACATGCAGTTGCCGACTCGCTTAACATGTCGGTATTAACCGAAGTAAGTAACGAAGAAGAAGTACACCGTGCCCTTGCACTTGATGCACAAATTATTGGTATTAATAACCGTGACCTTCGCGATTTAAGCACTGATTTAGCAACCACCGAAAAGCTACGTAAACTCATCCCACAAGATAAAGTAGTTATCTCAGAGTCAGGTATTTACACTCATCAAGATGTTAAACGCCTAGCGCCATTATGTGATGGCTTTTTAGTTGGCAGTTCTTTAATGGCTGAGCGCGATTTAGAACAAGCCTGCAAAAAAGTGATTTTAGGTGATAACAAAGTGTGCGGTTTAACCCGAGCACAAGACGTACAGGCCGCTTACAACAACGGCGCAGTGTACGGTGGACTCATTTTTTACCCTAAATCGCCTCGTTATGTTGATTTAGATTGTGCGATTGAGCTGAGCCAAAGTGCGCCACTTAAATTTGTCGGTGTTTTTGTTAATGCAAGCCCGCAGCAAGTGGTACAATACGCGCACGAACTAAAACTTGCCGCAGTACAATTACACGGTCAAGAAAGTGACGATTACATTGCCGCATTACGTACACAGTTACCTAAAGGTTGTGAAATTTGGAAAGCACAGGCAATTAAAGATACATTGCCAACCCCAGCTACGGGCGTAGACCGCCATCTTTATGATACCCACAGCGATACACAAGCCGGTGGTACAGGTAAAGCATTTGATTGGGCAGTACTGCGCGACGCAACAACCCCCTTTATGCTAGCGGGTGGCTTAAATCCAGACAATATAAAAGACGCGCTTTCTCAAGGTGCCCTAGGCCTTGATTTAAATTCAGGCGTTGAAGAATCTGCGGGTAAAAAGTGCCCTATCAAATTACAAAATGCTTTTACAAGCATCAGAAATTATTGAGGTTATAATGCAAAATCCAGCTTATTTTGGCGAGTTTGGCGGTATGTTTGTACCTGAGCTACTTGTCCCTGCGCTTAAGCAGTTAGAGAACGAATTTAACAAAGCACAAAAAGACCCTGAGTTTGAGGCTGAGTTTACAAAATTATTAAACGAGTATGCCGGTCGCCCTACGCCGCTTACATTAACGCGTAATTTAATTAAAAACCCTAAAGTAAAACTTTACTTAAAACGTGAAGATTTACTGCACGGCGGCGCACACAAAACCAACCAAGTACTTGGTCAAGCGTTGCTAACTAAACGTATGGGTAAAAAAGAAGTTATTGCCGAAACTGGAGCGGGCCAACATGGCGTGGCAACAGCCCTAGCCTGTGCATTACTTGGCTTAAAATGCCGCATTTATATGGGTGCTAAAGACGTTGAGCGCCAACAGCCTAACGTATTTAGAATGAAATTAATGGGCGCAGAGGTTATTCCGGTAACAGCCGGCTCTGGCACATTAAAAGATGCGGTAAACGAAGCGCTACGCGACTGGTCTGCAAACTACCAAGACGCTCATTACTTACTTGGTACCGCAGCGGGTCCTCATCCATTCCCAACAATTGTACGAGAGTATCAAAAAATCATTGGTGAAGAAGCTAAACAACAAGTACTCAAAGCAGAAGGACGCTTACCAGATGCCGTACTAGCCTGTGTTGGCGGTGGCTCTAATGCCATTGGTATGTTTACTGACTTTATTGACGAGCCAAGTGTAAAACTTATTGGTGTGGAGCCTGCAGGTAAAGGCCTAGATACCCACGAGCACGGCGCTACAATTTGTAAAGGTACTAAAGGTATTTTACACGGTACCTATACGTACATTATGCAAAACGACGATGGCCAAATTGAAGAGTCATACTCAGTATCTGCCGGTCTTGATTACCCTGCAGTTGGACCACAGCACGCGTTTTTACACGAAACAGGCCGTGCTCAATATGTGGGTATTACCGATACAGAAGCCCTTGACGCGTTCCAAGCACTGGCTAAAAACGAAGGTATTATTCCAGCTCTTGAATCAAGCCATGCCCTTGCTTATGCGCTGAAATACGCCGAAGAGCAAACAGAAGAAAGCATTTTAGTGGTTAACTTAAGTGGCCGTGGCGATAAAGATTTAACCCACGTACACAGCGTTTTATCACAAGGAGGTCAACTATGAGTCAGTTAAATACAGATCGTTACGGTAAAACCTTTGCTGCACTTAATGAGCAAAAACAAGGTGCATTTGTACCATTTGTTACCATTGGCGACCCAGGTAAAGAGCAAAGTATTGCCATTATTAAAAGCTTAATTGATGGCGGTGCGGATGCACTGGAGCTAGGTATTCCGTTTTCGGACCCAATCGCCGATGGCCCCGTTATTCAAGCGGCGAATATTCGTGCTCTCGATGTAAACATTAACACGCAAGATTGCTTTGATATTATTAAAGAAATACGCGATTACAATGCAGATATTCCAATTGGCTTATTATTGTATTCAAACCTTGTGTTTAAACGCGGTTTAGAAACATTTTATAAAGATGCTAAAGCAGCGGGCGTAGACTCTATTTTAGTTGCTGATGTACCACTGCATGAGTCTAAAATGTTTAGAAAAGCAGCCATGGCAAACGGTATAGACCCAATATTTATTGCCACACCCAATGCCGATGACGATACTCTGCGCCAATGTGCATCTTACGGCCGTGGCTACACGTATTTATTATCGCGTGCGGGTGTTACCGGCACCGATACTAAAGCGCAAATGCCAGCGGGTAACATAGTAACTAAGCTAAAAGAATACCATGCAGCCCCTGCTTTATTAGGCTTTGGTATTTCTACTCCCGATGATGTAAAAGCCGCCCTAAATGCCGGTGCAGCTGGTGCTATTTCAGGCTCAGCCGTTGTTAAAATTATTGAGGCCAACCTTAATGATTTAGACGCGATGACAACGCAGTTAAAAGCGTTTGTAGCTGATATGAAAGCGGCCACCGTGTTGTAAAAGCTTAAAATTTACACATTAAAAAAGGGCATTTTAAATGCCCTTTTTTATTAAGCTCTAAACTTAGTGAGCTTGATGCTTACCTTCTAAAATTTCTTCAATAAATTTTGCATTAAATGCTTCTAAATCTGCAGGACTGCGGCTTGTTACTAAGCCTTGGTCTACACTCACCTCTTCATCAACCCAGTTTGCACCAGCATTGATTAAATCACTTTTAATGCTTGGGAATGATGTAACGGTACGGTCGCGTAATTTATTAATTTCGGCAAGTAACCAAGGAGCATGGCAAATAGCTGCAACGGGTTTGTTTTTCTCAGCGCCAAAAAAACCGTCTATAAACGCTTTTGCGTGCTTATCTTGGCGTAACGTATCTGGGTTAAATAAGCCACCTGGCAGCATAAGCGCATCGTAATCGCTGGCACTGGCATTTGTAACAAGTTTATCTACGCTTACTTTGTCGCCCCATTTATCTTCATCCCAGCCGGTGATTTCACCCTCTTTTACCGACACAATATCGATATCGGCGCCGGCATTAAGTAAAGCATCACGTGGAGATAATAGCTCACTTTGCTCAAAGCCATCAGTGGCTAAAATAGCAATTTTTTTGCCTTGTAAACGAGTGCTTGTTTGTAATGTAGACATATAGATCTCCTTATTGCGTTTAATAAAATGTTTCAATCACCCTATTAAAAGCATAACCGATGCCAAATTTAACCTATTGAAAATAATGGATAATATAAATTAAAGCTGTCAAAGCTATGTAAATCATTTAGAGGGTTTGAACAATCTACATAGCTTAATTTAAAGTGCGTATTAAAAACCAGCACACAAGCTTTGCTTACAAGATGAAGTAGTTAGGCATTAACTAAAAGCTGGGGATTTATTTTGTAGACGCACCTATTAGCGGGGTGCGCCGAACTATAATTTTGTGATTAATAGCGCTAACTAAACCTAAAAAGGTAACCAGGCTATTAACAAGTATTGGTTGCAGGAACTAGTCGCTGGTACTAGTCGCTGGTACTGGTCAATGCAAGTTGCTATTTAAAGGAGATCTTTTAATGCTTTGGCTGGTTTAAATACGGGCTTGTTAGCGCCTTCTATTTCAATGCTTTCGCCTGTTTGTGGGTTACGGCCAGTGCGCGCTGGGTAGTAGCTTAAAGCGAATGTACCAAATCCATTAATTTGCACTTGGTCGCCTTCAGATAACGATTTAGTAATTACTTTTTGTAAGCTAGTAAGGGCTGCTTGTGTGTCTTTTTTTGTTAGTTCACTGCGTTTTGCTATTTGGGCAACAAGTTGTGCTTTGTTCATTGTAGGCTCCTAAATGCACACTTAATCAGTGTTGGTTAAGCGTGGGAATATGATGATGGATAATTAAAGCCACGCAGGCTAAGGCTTACAGGGCAACAAGTCAACCTTGTAGTTGCCTAGTGTTATGTGGTAAAAACTTCCCTGACTTCTTTTTGTATAATTTAGGTAGTATATGCACGCATTGATTGAATACATCCCGCTAATATTATTTTTTGCGGTATTTAAATTAGTTGATATTTACTGGGCAACAGGCCTTTTAATGGTCACTACGCTTATTCAAGTTGCTTATAGCTACTTTAAGCACGGCCATGTACCTGCCCGCCAATGGCTATTTTTTGCTATTGCAGCGGTGTTTGGCACATTAACCTTAGTACTCCACGATGAGCAGTATATAAAATGGAAAGCCACGTTAATTTACGCCGGCCTAAGCCTTACCTTATTAATTAGCCGCTACGTGCTGAATAAAAATCTTGTTAAAAAAGCCCTTAGCTCAATCCTCGAAAACGCCAACGACTCTAAACAGGCGATTGAAGTACCTGAGCCGGTGTGGAATAAGCTTAACTTAATGTGGGTTGCCATTACCGCAGGTATTGCAGTGCTCAATATTTACATTGCGTATAATTTCTCACTCGATTTTTGGGTTAACTTTAAAGTGTTTGGCTTAATGGCCATTACCTTTGTGAGTATTTTAATCACTATTTTTGCTTTGTATAAATACTTCCCAGATGAAGAAGAACCCGCAAAGTAAAGCACCTTCGTCATAAAAATGTCGTCTTTGCTTGATAGCGTGTAAAAAAAATCAATCAGAGACGACCTTGAACGCCAATCAATACCGCTGGTTTGAATTTACCCTAATATTTGTTTTATTGCCTTTAATAGGCTTTACCCTTCGTAGTTACCTAGCTAACTGGTTAATACCCGCACTGATTGTTTTAATGAGTGTGTGCTGCATGTTATTACTGAACGACCCTCACTTTAAGCGATTTAGACTCACAAGCCTGGGGCAGTTTTCTGCAGTAAAGCGCCGTTTATTTAGTTTCTTTTTTTTAGGAGCGCTTTTTTCAGGCGTGTTTTACGGCATTATTCACCAAGAAAATTGGTTTAGTATGCCGCTGCACTCATTTTATAACTGGTTACTTTTACTGCTTCTATACCCGCTGCTGTCGGTATTACCACAAGAGCTAATTTTCAGAACCTACTTTTTTCATCGCTATAAACGCATTATGCCCAAAAAAAGAGTGCGTATAGTGGTAAGCGCAACGGTGTTTGCCCTTGCCCATATTGTGTATGCCAATTGGGTGGCTGTAGGCTTAGCATTTTTAGGCGGGCTATTATTTTCGTTTACCTACGCGCAAAGCCGCTCAACCATAGTGTGTGTAATTGAGCATAGCTTATGGGGATTGTGGATGTTTACACTGGGGATTGGCAGTTCATTAGACTCAGGAGCTATCAGCTAATAAGCTAAGCCGCTATATTAAACACAAAAAAGCCGCGTTAATACGCGGCTTTTGGCAACTTTTTTATAGCCTAAAAACCAAATAACTTAAAGGCAAAAAACTTAGTCGCTACTGTGTTTATAAATATGGCTAATAAAATAACCGGAATAAACGTAGAAAGCGAAAAGTTAACGTATTTCTCCATAAAGCTACCGGCGTAATTTGGTGAGCCTTGGCTTAGCTCATCTGTTAGGCGCGCTCTTTTCCAGCGGTACATAACAAATAAACACACCATTAAACCATTCAGTGGCAATATAGTGTCGTAAAATACATCATAAACAATATCAAAAAAGCTTTTATTACCGCTGCCGTAACTAGTAAACGACGTTAGGCTATCAACCATACCAAACGACATAGTACATAATATAGTTAGCACACCGGTGGCTAGCGTTAAAATACCTAAGGCTTTTTTACGGCTGATCCCTTTGCGGTCGCTAAGGGTCGCTGTAGGTACTTCTACAATTGATACAAGCGAAGTAATCGCTGCAAAAAACACTAATAAAAAGAACGAAAACGCTACTGCAGACGCGCCAAAGTAACCAATATCATTTTGTAGTGCTAATAAAATTTTAGGTAAGTATACAAATATCATCGATACAGACGAGTCAGAAAGTGCGGCTGGGTCGGTATTTGGATCAAAACTAAATATTGCCGGTAACACCATTAAACCGGCAACAAATGCCACTAATGAGTCGGTAATAGCTACCATTTTAGCACTGCCAACAATGTCATCTTTTTTAGATATGTAAGAGGCGTACGTCATTAAAATACCCATACCAAGCGATAGTGAGAAAAACGCTTGGCTTAGTGCACCATTAAGCACGCTGGCGCTCATTTTAGAAAAATCAGGAATAACATAATATTTAACACCAGCCATGGCGTTATCAAGCGTTAATACATACGCTACAAGGGCAAGCAACATAACAAATAAAGCCGGCATTAAAAACTTAGCGGCTTTTTCTATGCCTTGTTTAACCCCACCCAATAAAATAAGGTTAACAATAATAACGACCACTGCCATGTAGCCAAAAACAGTGTAGCTATTTATAAAGCTGCCAAAATGGCTCGGATCTGCCAATGCATCTAAATTACCCATGGCGGTTTGGCTTAAGTAACCAAAAATCCACACGGTAATAACCATGTAAAATACGGCAATCATAAACGGCGTTAATACAGCCAAAAAGCCTGCAAACTTCCATTTTTTGTCGTTATTTGCCAGCGCTTTGTACGAACCAAGTGGATCTTTTTGCGCGTTACGACCCATGGCCATTTCAGCCATCATTACTGGTAAACAAATAAAAGCAACAAACAAAGCGTATACAAGTAAAAATGCACCACCACCATTTTTAGTTGCCGACACAGGAAAACCTACTAAGTTGCCAATACCCACTGCCGAACCTGCTGCAGCCAGTATAAAGCCAAGACGGGAGCTAAAATGCTCTCTATTATTGCTCATGTATTAACCTTGTTATTTTTAAGTTATTCAAGCGACTCTACCAGTGTTGTGCCGCGCTTTTCAAGCAATTACACACTAAAAATAATTAATAACTGTAAACCTAGCTTTAACGGTAATTTGTTCACCAACTATCAACGTTGTGCTAGTATTTGCGTTATTAAACTTAACATTTTTTTGAGAATTACTATGTTGTACATGATTTATTCAACCGACGTTGAAAACAGCTTACCGCTTAGAAAAGAAGTCCGTCCCGCCCACTTAGCACGTTTAAGCGAACTTGACTCTCAAAACCGTTTATTTGTTGCCGGCCCACTGCCTGCAATCGACAGTGAAGACCCGCAAGATGCTGGATTTACAGGTTCATTAGTCATTGCTGAATTTGATTCACTTGAAAAAGCACGTGAATGGGCAGCATCAGATCCATACGTTGCAGCCGGCGTTTACGCAAACACCGTTGTAAAACCATATAAAAAAGTATTACCAGCGTAACGAACACCCTGAATTTAAAACGCTATTTAATTCAGGGTTGGTTCACTGCTAATTAATTAAGCTGGCGAACGTAAAAGCGCATATTGGACGTTTTTACTTGAGTTTTAGTAGCTTAGTTAATTAGAATAGCTGGGTTTGATCTAGGAGTTCCCGTCATGCGTGTATTATTAACCCTTGGTTTAATTGCCTGTATTAGCGTCAGTGGCGCCGTACACGCAAGTACGACTGTTACCAAAGCAGTTAAAAAAACTGAGATCAGCAAAAAGAAAGCCGTAATACTTGCAAAAGAAGAAACTGACGGTAAAACCTTAAAAATTACAGAACAAGCAAAATTTTATACTGTACGTATACTCAAATCTGACGGCCACGTCGTTGATTTACATATAAATAAAAAAACCGGCGAAGTGAAAAAGGATTAGCAAATGCGAATTTTAGTTATAGAAGATGATTTACACTTAGCAGACAACCTACGTAATGCTTTAGAGAAAGAACGTTACAGTGTTGATTTATGTCACGATGGCGAAGCTGGCCTATTCCATATTACAGAGTACCCGCTAGATATGGCGGTGGTTGATTTAGGCTTACCAAAAATTGACGGTATTGAGCTAATCAATAAAGCACGTGCACAAGGCGTGACAATCCCTATTTTAATCTTAACGGCGCGCGACCGCTGGCAAGACAAAGTTGAAGGCCTAGATGCAGGTGCCGACGACTACTTAACCAAGCCGTTTCATGTTGAAGAATTAATTGCGCGTTGTAACGCACTTATTCGCCGCAGTGCTGGTAAAGCAAACCCTGAAATGACAGCGGGTCCAATTAAAATTCATACTCGCTCACAACAAGTTTGGGTTAACGACAAAGAACTTAGCCTTACTGCTTATGAGTACAAAGTACTTGAGTATTTAATGGTTAACCCGCAAAAAGTAATTTCTAAATCAGAACTTACTGAGCACATTTACGACCAAGATTTCGATCTTGATTCTAACGTTATCGAAGTATTTGTACTTCGTCTGCGTAAAAAATTAGACCCTGAAGGCACATTAAACCCAGTAGAAACACTACGTGGGCGTGGTTACAGGCTTAAAAGTCAGTGGTAGCATCGCAAATATCGCTTAAAATAAGGCAAGGATTTATCCTTGTCTTTGTTTTATTGGTGGCACTGCCTATTTTGTTTTACTCGATTGGTAAAGCGTATTACGCCTCATTAGTCGAAACCACCGAAAAAAATCTAGAAGCCCACTTATACTCCCTTATTTCTGAAGTCGACTTTACTGAGCGCGGCATTATTATGCCCAGCACAATTTTAACGCCTGAGCTAAATAACTTAAATTCAGATACCTACGCCATGATTTACCGCGATGATGTACCTGTTTGGCACTCAGAGTCGGCAGTAAACGTAAACTTTAAACCCGAGTACATAGAGCCTAAAGCCGGTGCGGCCGACTTTAGACGTGTGGTTTACAACAATGCGGTTTACTGGCAATTAAGCCTAACGGTCATTTTAAATAATATTGACCAATCTGAGCAGGCACGTTTTATATTACTCAAACGAAACGATGCATTGCTAAGATTAATGGATGGCTTTAAACAAACCCTAGTCGATTGGATGTTTATAATGGGTATTGCGATTGCCGGTTTAATGGCAATTGGATTTATTTGGAGCGGCCGGCCGTTACAACGTCTTGATAAAGAAATAAAAGCCATTGAGTCGGGCGATATTCAAGAAATTAAAGGCTTATACCCTGTAGAACTGCAAACAATTAAATCAGACCTAAACTTATTACTAGAGTCGCAGCAACGTCAAAAAGAGCGCTACAGAGCGTCTTTAAGTGACCTAGCGCATGCATTAAAAACGCCCCTTGCGGTATTAAAATCAAGCCCGCTTGCTAATGATGCCGATGCCCAAGAGCAACTTGATAGAATAAATGTGATGATCGAGCATCAGTTAAAGCGTGCAGCTACTGGCGCCTCAGATACATGGAAAAAACAAACCCCAGTTAAACCTGTGGTTGATTCTATTTTAAGTGCAATGGCCAAGGTATACCGCGATAAAGACATTATATTTAATTGCACCGTGACCGATAAAGATTACTTTTTAGGTGACCAAACAGATTTAATGGAATTACTGGGTAATTTAATTGATAACGCCTGTAAAGCGTGTCGCTCGCAAGTAGAAATACAGGTCATTCAAAGTAAAACACTGTGCATAGGCATTAGTGACGATGGACCCGGTGTACCCGAGGATAAACGCGAGTCCTTATTAACCCGTGGTACCCGCCTTGATACTTACGAAAGCGGACACGGTGTTGGTATGGCGATAGTCTCTGATTTGGTTAAATCTTATAACGGTCACTTAACGATTAATAAGTCGGACACCTTGGGCGGCGCACAATTTATTTTAGAGTTTAATTACAATGATAAAAAATAGCCTTTTAATCACACTTGCGAGCCTATTAGCACTAAGTGCTAATGTCAGTGCGCAAGCACAGTGTACGCTTGAGCAAAACGCAACGCCAAGCCAAACTAAACGCTATACGCAGTGTTTAGACACCCAAATAAATCAGGCTAAATACAATCAGGGTACTTGGGTTCAAAAACGTAAATATGAACTCACTAAATTAGAAGAGCAAAGCGGAAACACGCAAATCCTCATGTTGTTTAAGCGCAGCGTCGACAACCACCAAAAGTATATTGAAGCAAGCTGCCAATGGCGCTACATATTAAAACTGCCAAATGCCAGCCAAGCCGCTATTGATTACAAATTATGTGAACTTGCACTTATTGAACAGTTTACTCAAGTGCTTAAAAAGCCACTTTAAACGGGGATTAACCCCTATAAAAAAAGCGATTAATACTGTGTATTAATCGCTTTTTTTGTATCAATTATTTAATTAAATACGCAATTTTAAGCTTTGAAAACCAATTGATATTATTTATCGTCTATCGACTCACCAGTACCTAGTAGCGTGGCAACCCAGCGCCCTTCATCACTTGCCTCTAGGGCTATTTTAACAATCATGGTAAGCGGTACCGATAGCAACATGCCTACAGTGCCTAATAACCAACCCCAAAATATTAACGACAAAAACACCACCAAGGTAGAAAGCCCAAGCCCTTTACCCATAAATTTAGGCTCTACAATGTTACCCATTACCGTATTAATAATTAAATACCCTGCACCTACAAGCCCGGCTGTTAATGGTCCTTGTGTGATCAGTGCTAACAATACGGCTGGTACTGCGGCAATAATAGAACCTATATTAGGAATATAATTAAACATAAATGCCAACACGCCCCACAGCACAAAGTAGTCAACATCTAAAATCCATAAATAAAATGCTGCAATAATACCGGTGGCTAAACTCACTAATGTTTTAATTGCTAAATACGAATTAATAGAAACCAAAAAGCGGTCAATTTGCTCCATTTTTCTGTCTGGGTCGGCAAGTGCCATATGAATTTTTTTGCTTAATGCTGGCCCTTCAAAAAGCATAAACACCACAGTTAAAATTATTAAAAACATGTTTGCCATTACGCCACCTAAGCCGGTAAGCATATTCGTGGCTACATCGACCATTTTACCTGGGTCAAACATAGAGAGAATTTGATCTCTATCGATTAAGATATTGTATTGCGATGCAAGATCGACCAGCCACACAAACTCTTCTTGTAACTGGGCTTTATATTCAGGAAGTTGCTGAGAAAAGTCGTTAACTGATTGTCCTACAAGGCCGCCTAAGCTTACACCTAAGCCCACAATGATAAGCACCACGATAACAACAGAAACCCCTTTAGGGATCCGATAGCGACCAAAAAATGTGATCAGCGGGTTGCATACAATGGCAATAAACGCCGCCAAAATAAAGGGAATAATAATAACACTTGCGGCCTTAATACCGGCTAATACAACCACCAGGGCTGCAAATATTATTAAGCTTTTATTTACGCCAGTTAAACTTGCCAACGCGCCAATCCTTTTCTTATGAAATTCGCTTTAGTGTAAGGCAAAAACTAATTAAATGAAATATTTACAAAGTGATCGTTGTTTTTTAGTTAACGTAATAATTTGCATTAAGATAGTTTAAATAGTATACATTTTAAACAAATCGTACACTTAAAATTGGTAAGATTTTTATGCATATTTTTTTTACAGGCGCTACAGGCCTAATAGGTAAACACTTAACGCCTTTTTTGCTCCATCATCATAAAGTAACCGTACTGAGCCGAAATAAAACCAAAGCCCATGTATTGCTTGGTCATAATATTGATGTAGTAAGCAGCGTTGATGAGGTTAATTTTAACCATGTTGATACTGTGATTAATTTAGCCGGCGAACCTATCGTTAACAAACGCTGGACGCAGACACAAAAACAAACAATTAGAAACAGCAGAATAAACCTTACCACGCAAATCAGCGATGCTATTTTAAATTGCAGCACGCCCCCTGCTACATTTATATCTGGCAGTGCCATTGGCTATTATGGCCGCCAAGGCGATATCCCGGTAGATGAGGACACCGACGATGTAAATGATGAATTTAGCCATCAGTTATGCAAAGAGTGGGAGCATGCGGCACTAAAAGCGCAAAGTGATAAAACACGGGTGTGTTTATTACGCACGGGAATTGTACTTAGCAAAAACGGCGGCGCTTTAAGTAAAATGCTTCCTGCGTTTAAATTTTTTGCAGGTGGCCCTATTGGAAATGGGGAGCAAGGTATGTCGTGGATTCATATTGATGACATGATTCAACTGATTTTATTTATTATAAAACACACGTCGCTTTGCGGGCCAATTAATGCTACTGCACCCGCCCCGGTTAGCAATAAAGCGTTTAGCAAAAGTTTAGGTAAAGCATTGTCTCGCCCTGCGGCCCTAACCATGCCAAGCCCTGTGTTAAAAGTGTTAATGGGTGAAATGTCTGATTTGCTCACTACTGGGCAATATGTAATACCCAAAAAAGCGTTAGCGCATAATTACCGTTTTCATTTTACGGATATAGATTCGGCTCTGAGAAGTTTAATAAAGTAGGTGTATTCAGCATAGATACACCTACTAAAGGTTATAAAAATACTACTTTAAGCTAGGTTACTGTAATTAATATAAGCTTTAGTATCTAGTCTCCATTAAAATAGTCGTTTTATAATAAAAGAACCTTTCTATGCTGCACTTACCAACCGTTATAAGCCTTTCTTTTATTTTAAACCTTATAATTGGGCTGTATTTTATCTCTATTTATCAATATAAAAAACAAACTAGTTTTTTATATTTTGGCCTAGCTTGTACCACCTTTACATTCGCCATACTATGCGCAAGCTTACGCGTGATCATTGCATGGCCGTTTATTACCCATTACTTTGCCAGTTTATTTATTATTGCTTGCCCACTTTTTTTAATTATGGGATTAAAAGCACTCAGTCCTTTAAATAAAAGCATATGCAGGCAAGTTAGCTATTTACTCATCGTGGCTGCGGTTTTTTTGCTCGTAGTTTACAACACCGCTGTTGAGCAAATATTGGTTAGTTTAACTGTGGCAGGGTTATTTTTGTATGCCTCGTATATTGTTTTAAGCACCCGCTTTATAGCAAAATTACAGCAACGTATGCTATTGCTTTGCCTATTACTGCATGCACTCGTTATGCTAATACAGGGAGTTTTATTACTGTTGCCGTTTTTTACCGCGCTCAACTTTAATTTTGCCCCTGTTTTGCAATTTACTTTGGCTATACACTTAATACTTGCCACTAGCGCCGCCCTATTGCTGCCTTTTTTAGTGTTTGCCAATACAGAGCATACGCTCAACTCCCTTGCTAATCGCGACCCATTAACCCAGCTATTAAATAAACGCGGTTTAAATGCAGTGGCTAATACGTTATTTAATAAAAATAATGCCGAGCATCCCCTTAGCATTATTATGGTCGATATAGACTTTTTTAAGCGCGTTAACGATGAATACGGACACGATGCAGGTGATGAGGCAATTAAATGGGTTTCGCAGCATATTGCAGCGCTTTTTTCTAACAGCGCAGTTACCGCGCGTGTTGGCGGCGAAGAGTTTGCAATTTTACTTAGCCACTGCACTTTAAATGAGGCACAGTGCGCGGCAAACACCCTCAGAAAAAACATTAAAAACAAGCCCTTTAGCTATTACGGCAACACTATTTATTTAAGAATAAGCGCTGGAGTGGCGTGCAGCGATACTCAAACAAGCTCTTTTAAATCGCTACTTAGTGCGGCAGATAAGCGCTTGTATATTGCTAAAACCACAGGACGCGACAAAGTTATATATGAATCTGCACAAAACCCTTTTATAAATAACAAACCGGTTTGCACATTAAAAAAGCCCTTCAATTGAAGGGCTTTGACATACACACTAAAACAAAATGATTACTGACATTTAAGCCCAGCAGAGTCTGCCTTATTAGGCACAAACTGAATGTTTGCTACCGACACTGAGGTTTTACTGCTTGCATGTAAACTAAACGGGCTTGTAAGGCTTGCAAAGTCTACGCCTTGGTTAGCAAAACAACGTAAGTCTACCGACACCGACTGCCATTTATTTTTGATTGATTGATCAACCATTTTACTCAAGGCAATCGCACCACCACACTCACCTGAACAAGTCATAGCAAGGTTTACGTCATCGGTTAGTGGCTCATTGAGTTTAATATCAAAACTAATAACGCCATTAGCCTCTAAATACGTAATGGTATCTTCTGCAAAGCTTGTGACTATTTCAGCACTTGCCTTTTGCTCGCCACTAAAATTAAATTGGCGCGCGTCTTCTTGAACTGTTTTATCCTCAGTACGGTATTTAAGTGCACCTAGTTGATGAGTACTGCTTGATACATCTAATAGCTCATCGCCAGATTTAAGTAATAAACGCCACGGAGCAACTGGTGCGCCAACTAAAATATCCATACTAGTGAGTGCTGAGTTATCTAATTTAGAGTCTTCGTCTAAATTATCAGCCAATACATTTTTATCGCCATAAGTTAAACCAAAGCCGTACGGTAATAATGGGCTGTAATCTTCATCGCCTTTATTAACCGTTGCTTGTACTGCTGTTTTAGGCCATGAAAACGAAAGCTTGCCGCTAAAGTCATGTTGAATACTGCCATCTTTACCTTTTAAAATAACATCGGCAATACCGCCGCCCTCTGTACCTGGCAGCCATGCTGCTACAAATGCATCTGAGGCATTTAATTCACTGTTAACCCACATAGGGCGACCCGAAATAAATACCGATACAACCGTAATACCCTGCTCTTTTAACGACTTTAATAACGCGAGCGATTTTTTATTACCACGCTCAAATTCAAGGTTATCTCTATCGCCATGGCCTTCTGCATAAGGCTCTTCACCAAATACCACAACGGCTACATCTGGGCGCTCATCATATGAGCCATCCACACTTAAAATGGCACGACCACCCGCCTCAGTAATTTGTTTTTCAAGACCTGCATAAATAGACGTGGCACCAGGAAAATCAGCATTTTTGTTATTAGTCCCTTGCCAAGTAATACTCCAACCACCCGACTGCTTACCTATGTTATCGGCTCCATCGCCGGCAATAAGTACAGTTTGGTTTGCATCAAGAGGCAAAATATTGTTTTTGTTTTTAAGTAAAACAAGTGATTCGCGTACTGCTTGACGCGCAACTTCGCGGTGCTGCTGCGCACCAATTAGCTCAGTTTTACCCGAAAACTGACGCTTAGCTGGGCTTGGTTTATCAAATAAACCGGCACGCAATTTAACGCGTAAAATTCTACTTACTGCATCATCAATGCGCGACATGCTGATTTCGCCAGCTTTGACTTGCGCTATGGTGTTTTCGTACAGCGGCTTCCAAGCGCCCGTTGGCACCATAAAAATATCAAGCCCCGCGTTAACAGCCTGTGCACAGCTTTCGTTTGTACAGCCTTCAATTTGACCGTGGCCGTTCCAATCACCTACAACAAAACCATCAAAGCCCATGCGGGTTTTAAGCACATCGGTTAACAGGTATTTATTGCCGTGGTTTTTAACCCCATGCCAGCTATTAAACGATGCCATAACCGACTGACTTCCCGCCGATAAGCCGCCTACATAACCTTGGGCATGTATATCAAACAAATCTTGCTCACTGTCGATATTATTACCTTGGTCATCGCCATCGACTGTGCCGCCATCACCTAAAAAGTGCTTAACGGTGCTAATAACACGCTTATCACTTAAAAAGTCGCCATCGGCCTTGCCCTGTAAACCATTTACAATTGCAGCTGAATAATCGCGTACAATGCGAGGGTCTTCTGAATAACCTTCATAGGTTCTGCCCCAGCGGTCGTCACGCACAACTGCCACTGTAGGTGCAAATACCCAATCAATACCCGTTGCCATTACTTCAACCGCAGTGATAGCTGCTATTTGCTCAATCAATGCAGGGTTGTTTGCCGCACCTAAACCAATATTATGCGGAAATAA
>NZ_DJHW01000057.1:32960-50394 GCF_002433295.1 Pseudoalteromonas sp. UBA6610
GTCGCGCCAATTACATTATTGTGACCATGCACAGCATCGGTGCCCCACATTGTGGGTATTTTACTGCCATCGATAGAATCATCTACCGACGCCTGATAAAAATCTTCAGCCAATTTTACCCAGTCCATTGGTGTTGCGTGTTTATCACCGTTAGGAAACGCACCGCCCCCATTTAGGTATGAGCCAAAGCCATATTTGCGCATGTCTTCAACGGTAATGTCACGAATTTCTGGTTGAATCATTTGAGCTACTTTTTGCTCAAGTGTCATCGTTTTTAAATAATCGGCTATTTTAGCTTCAATTTCTGGGTCTTGTTTTACGGCAATATTAAGTTTTGGCCAAATTTTCTCTGTTTTAGACAACGCATTATTAGCTTCAGGAGTGGTTGTCGCGTCATTTGAACAAGCCGCTAAAATGCCTACTGATGCAATTAATGAGGCACGTGCTATTTTATTAAGTGAAAAAGGGGTTTTCATTATAGAGTCTCCTGAGCTTGAACTGGTTTGCTTCCGCTTAAACCATAAAACGCGATAAATAAGTAACAAAAAATAGGTAAAACATACGAAAGTTGAACACCCACACTATCAGCAAGTGCACCTTGTAAAAGTGGCACTATTGCACCCCCTACAATCGCCAAGCACAAAATACCAGAACCCTGCGCGGTATGCTTACCCAGGCCATTTAACGCTAAACTAAAAATAGTTGGGAACATAATAGAATTGAATAAACCAACCAGTAGTATTGACCACATTGCTAATTGACCCGACGTGCTCATGGCAATAACCACCAAAATAATAGCCATACTTGCGTTAAAGCCCAGTACCTTACCTGCGGGTAATTTTTGCATTACCGCTGCACCAATAAAACGCCCCACCATAGCTCCACCAAAATAATATGTGATGTAGTGAGCGGCAACATGCTCTTTTAATCCAGCAATATTTTCTTGTGCTAAAAAGCTAACTAAAAAACTGCCAATCGCAACCTCTGCACCTACATACATAAATATACCCACAGCACCGAGTGTTAGGTGGCGGTATTGCCATGCACTACCTTCAATTGTCTCTGACTTTTCAGCGGCTTCTTTTTGCTCATTCATTATGTCTGGCAATTTTAGCCATGCAAAAATACCGGCTAGTAAAATAAGCATGCCTGCTAATAGTAAATAAGGAAGTTGTACCGATTCTGCATTTTGTGCCGGTGTTAAAAACGCTTCAGAGGCAGAGTCAAGAATCAAAAATGCACCAAATGTAGGGGCAACCGTCGTGCCTAGCGCATTAAATGCTTGCGTTAAGGTAAGGCGAGAAGACGCTGTTTTAGGGGCGCCCAATAAACTTACATAAGGGTTTGCAGAAACCTGCAACAAGGTAATACCGCTTGCCAGAACAAATAAAGCAAACAAAAATACCGGGTAATTGTGTAGTGCCGCGGCTGGGTAAAAAAGCACACAACCACATGCTGCTATAAGTAACCCCACTACAATGCCTTTTTTATACCCTAATTTTTTAACTATATAGCCACTTGGCAGTGACATTAAAAAATAAGCCCCAAAAAAACAAAACTGAACCAGCATTGCCTGAACATAAGTTAGGTTAAACACCGCTTTTAAATGCGGGATTAAAATATCGTTTAAGCAGGTAATGAATCCCCACATAAAAAATAAAGTAGTTAAAGAAGTTAATGCAAAACCATAGTTTTTATCTTGGAAGTTTTGCAACTGTGTGTGTGTCGTCAGTGGTGCTGAACTGGCCATGGGCTCTCCGCAATTTATTATTATAAATTAATGCAAAAGTCGTTATTAAAAATTGCCGTGTAACCCAGCAACATTAAAGAGTTGACCTTCGTATCAATTAACACTAATCTAAAAATGTAAGCGCTTTCACGTGTAATTAAATACGAACATGTAACATATTTCAACAAGTTTTATTTTTTTATAAACGCGCCCTTACGCTTCATCGCAGTAAATACAGTGGCTATTTATGCATTTAAGGTTTAAAAAGGTTTGTTACTAATGACAAAATTATCGTTACCATCTCATTCACCTCTATTAACAAAAAACTTTGTTTATGGTGTGGCTACGGCATCATTTCAAATTGAAGGCGGGTATGAGCATCGCCTGCCCTGTATATGGGATACCTTTTGCGATACACCCAACAAAATAGCCGACAGCTCAAATGGGCATGTTGCCTGCGATCATTACAACCAGTGGCAAAATGATATTGAATTAATAGACTCGCTTGGCGTAGATGCGTATCGACTTTCTATCTCTTGGCCGCGCGTTATTACCTTATCGGGTGAGCTAAACCCTGAGGGCGTAAAGTTTTATACTAATATTCTTGATGAGCTTAATAAGCGCAACATTAAAGCGTTTGTAACGCTATATCACTGGGATTTACCTCAACATTTAGAAGACAAAGGCGGCTGGTTAAACCGCGATACAGCTTATGAATTTGCTCGGTATGTAAAGCTTATTAGTCAAGCATTTGGCGAGCGGGTATTTTCGTACGCGACCCTAAATGAGCCTTTTTGCAGTGCCTTTTTAGGCTACGAAGTAGGCATACATGCCCCAGGTTTAGTGGGCAAAGAGTACGGTAAAAAAGCAGCGCACCATTTATTGCTTGCTCATGGTTTGGCAATGGATGTGTTAAAGCAAACCTCGCCTAATACTCAAAATGGTATTGTGCTTAATTTTACACCTTGCTACCCATTAACGCAGTCAGCAGAGGATATAAACGCAGCTCGCTACGCCGATGATTATTTAAATCAATGGTATATGAAACCAATAATGGATGGCCAATACCCAGAAATTATAAAACAGCTTCCTAGCAATCAGCAGCCTGAAATCCACCCTGGCGATATGGACATAATTTCACAATCTATTGATTACTTGGGCATTAACTTTTATACGCGCCAAGTATACAAAGCGCACCCTAGCGATATATACGAGCCACTTGCACCACAAGGGCCTTTAACCGACATGGGCTGGGAAATTTACCCGCAGTCGTTTACCGATTTACTTGTAACGCTTAATAACACCTACACCTTACCGCCTATTTATATAACCGAGAACGGCGCAGCTATGCCCGACACCATTAAAAATGGCGAGGTAAACGATGTAGATCGCCTAAACTATTATCATAGCCACTTAAATGCTGTGCACGATGCTACAGCGCAAGGGGTTAATATTATTGGTTACTTTGCGTGGAGCTTAATGGATAATTTTGAATGGGCTGAGGGCTATTTAAAACGCTTTGGCATTGTTTACGTTGATTATAAAACTCAGCAACGTACTATAAAAGCCAGTGGCCAAGCTTATAAAAGCTTGATACAAAGCCGTAAATAGCCAATACAAGCTATTCGACTAATCGCATAAATAAAAATCAAAAAGCGAGAACCTAACATCATGATAAGTGTAAAAGAAAAAATAGCCTATGGCCTTGGCGATACGGCAAGTAATATTATTTTTCAAACAGTTATGATGTTTTTAATGCTTTACTACACAGATGTAGTAGGGCTTTCTCCAGCGGTGGTAGGCACCATGTTTTTAGTGGTTAGGTTGTTTGATGCCATCACCGATCCAGTTATGGGCAACTTAGCCGATAAAACCCAGTCGCGCTTTGGCCATTTTAGGCCCTATTTATTGTGGCTTGCCCTGCCCTTTGCGCTTATTAGTATTTTAGCTTTTACCACGCCAGAGCTTGAAGGCACTGATAAAATTATTTACGCCTTTACTACCTACACCTTGCTTATGGTGGCGTATACCGCCATAAATATTCCTTATTGCGCATTAGGTGGCGTGCTCACAAACGATGTAAAAGAGCGTGTTAGCGTGCAATCGTATCGTTTTGTGTTTGGTATGTTAGGCGGCGTTATTGTTGCGGGCTGTACAATGCCAATGGTTGAATACTTTGGCCAAGGCGATAATGCCAAAGGCTACCAATACACCATGACGGCAATGAGCTTGCTTGGCTTAGTGTTATTTTTACTGTGTTTTTTTGGTACCAAAGAGCGCGTAGAGCAACCGCCTGAGCAAAACCTGTCGTTGTTTAAAAGTTTAAAAACCTTGATTAAAAACGATCAATGGCGAGTCCTGTGCGCTGCCGCGCTATTTTTACTCACTGGCCAAGTATTACGTTTAACCTTAGGTGTTTATTACGTTAAATACTATTTAGGGCAAGAAGATTTAATTACCTCCTTTATGACCCTAGGAGTGGTTGCCAGTATGGTTGGGTGTGCGTGTGCTCAGCCGTTGGCTAAGCGATTTTGTAAAATAAAAGCCTATATTAGTTTGCAGTTAATCGCTGCGGGCATATGTATTGCGAGCTATTTTATCTCCCCTGATAATATTACCTTGGCATTTGCCGCCTTTATTTTGTGGAAGTTTTTTTTAGATATGGCCACCCCACTACTGTGGGCAAAAATGGCCGACACCATAGACTACGGGCACCACAAAACTGGGGTAAGAATTACTGGCCTTGTGTATTCGGGCGTTATATTTTTTATAAAAATGGGTGTGGCGTTAGGCGGTGCAATTGCAGGCTGGCTGCTGTCTTTTTATAATTACCAAGCGCAAACAATGCAGAGCCTTGATACGCAACAGGGTATTTTATTATCGTTTACTATTATACCGGCGTTTGGCTCTTTGTTTGTTGCTTTTATTATGCGTAAATACACGCTCAATAACGCACAGTTAGCCTCTATACAGGCATCGCTAAAAACTAGTGCTAGTTAACATTTGGTGGGTACGGTATTATTTGCCCGCCAAAAATAAAGGATATAAGTGAGTTAACAATAACATGGCCACAATTTATGAAGTGTCGGAGCTTGCTGGCGTATCGTTAGCTACAGTGTCACGGGTAATGAATAAAAACACCCGCGTAAGTGAAAAAACCACTAAAAAAGTACTCGATGCAATGCAGCAGCTGGGCTATAAGCCCAATTCTATTGCGCAATCGCTTGCCTCAAACAGAACCAACAGCGTGGGTATTTTGGTCTCAGAGCTTCATGGTCCTTTCTTTGCTCAAATGATGGCAGGCATAGAGTCAGCCCTGCGCGCCGCGGGTAAGCACGTTATTATTACCACCGGTCACAGTGAAGACGATAAAGAAAAAGACGGCATTGAATTTTTAATTAGCCGCAAATGCGATGCGCTAATTTTACATGTAGAATCAGTCAGTGATGACTACCTAATTGAGCTAAGTAAAGGTAAAACCCCTATTTACCTTATTAACCGATACGTACATTCACTTGAAAGTAACTGCATTAGCCTAGATAACGAACTCGGCGGCTACTTAGCCAGTAAATCTATTGTTGAACAAGGCCACACAAATATAGCTTATATTGCGGGGCCGCAAGTTAAAGCCGATGCCAGAAACCGTTTAAAAGGCCATAAAAAAGCGCTGCACGAAAAAAACATTCCCTTTAATGAGGCGCTGTTTTACGAAGGTGATTTTAACGAAATTGGCGGCAGCAAAGGCCTTGAAAAACTACTCAACACGCGTATTCCATTTAGTGCTTTAGTGTGTGCCAACGATGAAATGGCATCAGGTGCTATGAAATACGCCCGTGAGCATGGCTTTAATTTACCAAACGATTTGTCGGTGATTGGCTTTGATAACGTTATATTTGCCAATTATCTTTACCCTACACTTACCACCATAGATAACCCAGTAGAAGAAATGGGTGAAATGGCTGCAAAAATGGTGCTACAAGATGTGTATCAGTATAAAAACTTACACATAAACCGCGTGTTTGAACCCACCCTTATAAAACGTGATTCAACCCAAACACTGCCAAAATAACGCATAAAAAAACGGCGCTATATTAAGCGCCGTTTTTATTAAACCCTGCAACTTATTTTGCTATCCAGGGGGTTACTTTAACTACGTTTTCTATATCACCAAGCAGATTTACGTCATCTTCCCAGTTATCCTGTACTGCAAAGTAGCAGATTGATTTTTCGCACTGTATATGTGGGTTATTAAAGGTCACAGGCTCTTTAAACGTTACAGCAACGCCTTTTTGCTCAGGCAATAAAAACCACATAAGTTTACTAACAAAAAAGCCTGATAAATCTGTTAAAAGTTCATCTAACTCGTTATTAATTGTGTACAACGAATCCTTCGTTAAACTAAGTCCTTCAAATTCGCTGGCCTCAATTTGCAATTTTAACTGACAATCGTGATCAGGGTTTTGTGGCTCTACAACAATAACGGCTTTATCCGTATCGAGCTGCTTATCAAACGGTAAAAGTAACTGTGCTTTATCGGTAAAATTAAGCGGGTATTCGTTATTTTCAGTTAAAATTGTGCCGCTTTTAATAGCACATGCCTCGTTTGTGGCAATATCGCTAATGTAAAAGTTAACCCGTGCATACTGAAAGTCGCCCTTGTTAACCACTTTTAATCTGTCGTAAAAGCCATCGTACGACATAACAAACTCTTTAGCATTGACGGTACTTACCGCCAAACTTAATAAAATGAGTATGGCGTTAATATTTATGAGTCGTTTTTTATTCATCAAAATAAGCTCTGTTTTGGTTAATCATGGTGTTTAGCTCTTCTATGTAGGCCTCGCCGCGCTCTGAGTAAGACATTAAACCATGCGTTAGTGCCGTTGCCGCAATGGGCTTTTGCTGCTGTCGTAAATCTTCGCGTATCAGGCGTAAATCTTTGTAGGCATTATGTGTGTTAATATTTCTAAAATACGAGCTTACTGCTGCGCGTACCGACTTAAATGCAGCAACTTCGTGCGCCGCTCCGGTATTGCGGCGTCTTGGCACCATACCGCAGCCTTTTGAATAGCACCATTGGCCAAAAAAGTTAAGCCCTATGCGTGCAAAGCGCGATGTACCCCACGCCGACTCATTCGCCGCTTGCATTAGCGCAAGCTCTTTAGGAATAATATCAACACGGCGCAGCGCTTGGCTTAAAATTAGGGTGTTTACTGTTTCAGGTAAGCCATAGGCTTTTAAAATATTAACGATGTCGCGCTGTTGTTTTTTCTCGAGCGGTTCGTTGTATTCAAGCATCATACGCGCAATTTCTAACTTAGCGCGTTGCTGTAATATTTTTTTATTTTCAGCCTCAACATGTGGGCGAATAAAATCAAAAAATGCCTGTTTTTTCTCTTTTACATCAGCAAATTCAGAAAATTTAGGTAAAGTAACATTGTGCAGGGGTTTTTCTTTTTTCTTTACTTTTTTAGGTTGTTCACCTGTGGTTTGTTCTTCAACCTCTTGCTCATTACTTTGCATAAACGGATATGCAAGCGCCCATAAAAAAAATACGCTTAGTAACAGCTTTAAAATGGTTTTTAGCATGTAGTCTCTCTTTCAAACAACAATTATGCATGGGTAATACACACACACACGAAACCCCATTATACCTAAGCCACTATATAAACGCGAATAACACTCTGTGTGTAACCCTTTAAGGGCCACGCTTTGCTAAAAAATGCTAAAGTGGCTGCTTGCGATAAATATATTATCCACCAGCTCAGGTTATGTACTTGTTCATTCGCAATTTATTAGGGCATGGGTATACTGAGCTTATACCGTGTATAACAATGTTTTGTGAGTAAGCAGTATGGATAAGCAATGGCAAAGCCGAATAATAGAACAGTATAAAAATCGCCCTAACGATAATCGCTCCCCCTGGCAGGTAGACCGCTCTCGTATAATTCATGCTGCAGCTTTTAGGCGCTTACAAGCAAAAACCCAAATTATGGGGATAGGCTTAAACGACTTTTATCGCACACGCTTAACGCATTCTTTGGAGGTATCGCAAATTGGTACCGGCATATTGCGGCATTTAAAAGCACAGCACAGCGATTTTGAACACTTCCCCTCTACCGGTTTATTAGAAACCTTATGTTTAGCCCACGATATAGGCCATCCGCCGTTTGGCCATGGCGGCGAAATTGCCTTAAATTATATGATGCGTGAGCACGGTGGATTTGAAGGCAACGCACAAACATTGCGTATAGTCGCTAAACTTGAGCCTTACTCTAACGGCCACGGCATGAACCTAACGCGCCGCACGTTGCTTGGCTTTATTAAATACCCCGCATTTATAGACGATTTATGGCACACCATTCCGAAGGTAAATAATACACGCTCATTTATAAAAGCAGATGATTGGCGCCCCGCTAAAGGCTTATACAAAGACGATGCACAAATATTTGAATGGATCATTGCCCCTTTAAGCGACAACGACAAAGCCCTATTAACTAGCCATACACCAATAGATCAGTACCGTGCAAAAACCCGTTATAAATCGTTAGATAGCGCCATAATGGAACATGCCGATGATATAGCATATGCAGTGCACGACCTAGAAGATGCCATAGCCACTAAAGTGCTCACACTAGATGATTGGCAAACACATGCATTACCCCACTTAAACGCGCTTAATTACGATTGGTTAAACACTAAATTAGACTCGCTTACCCAACGCTTGTTTTCAAAAAACGATTTTGAGCGTAAAGATGCCATTGGCGAGCTGGTAAATATGTTTATTATTCATATTCATTTAGATGTTCAGCATGGTGATTTTGAGTGCCCTATTTTAAAGTACACTGCAAAGCTAGACCCACAGTACGAGCGTGTTTTGCAAATACTTAAGCATTTTGTATTTAATCGCTTAATACGCGACCCCGAAATGCAGCAAATAGAGTTTAAAGGTCAAAACTTACTGATTGAATTATTTACCGCTTTTGCCAGTGACCCTCTGCGTTTATTACCCGAAACAACGCAAGCACTTTATCTAGACGCTGAAAAACAAAACCAAGGCATGCGCATAATATGCGACTACCTAAGCGGCATGAGCGATGAGTACGCCTATAAAACCTATCAGCGTTTATTCTCACCAGTACAATAAAAGCCACGAGCACATCTTGCTAAGCGTTTGGTTAAAGGAAGAGCCTGTGTAAGGGGTTATTGCAAATAAATAGGCGTGCGCAGGAGGCGTTATCGAGCCCACTAGGTTACAAACCTTGCGCCGCAGTTAAATAACCTCTTGTTTGCAAAAATTTTTCCTGCAAAATTTAGCAGGCCCTTGTATATTTAATAAACTATAAAAATAAGAGCATTGACTATGAACACACCACACACTTTTAACTCCTTTAAAGCGTTTTACCCGTATTACTTAAAAGAGCACCGCAATGTAACCTGCAGAAGGCTTCACTTTATTGGCAGCACGCTAGTACTTGCAGTCATCTTTATTGCATTGATCAAGCAGCAATATAGCTTGCTGTGGTTATTACCGGTTATTGGCTACGGATTTGCTTGGATTGGGCATTTCTTTTTTGAAAAAAACCGCCCCGCTACATTTAAGCACCCCCTTTATAGCTTATGGGGAGATTGGGTCATGTTTAAAGATATACTTATCGGTAAAATAAAATTTTAATTTTTATATTATTTTATTATAAAAATCACTGGCAACCTTTTTAAACGCTATACAAATTTCAGCTTAAATAACCCACCTTTTATATGTTAATTTATTTAACATATAAAAGGTGGGTTATACACTTAATTTAAAAAAGGCTTAGCAATAGCCATTATTAAAGGCGTGCACACTGCTCTTACCTGTTAATCAAAAGTAAACCTCATGGTTGACAATTATTTTAAGCCCCATCAGTTACTTACAAATCCTAGCCTATTTCTAGCTTTTACCTCATTTAGTTTTATTAATTAAACCTTGTAACTATATACCCTTTAATTTTAATTGAATGTTATTCAATTGACTCATTTTGTTAATGCGGTTTATGTTCTCAAAGCAGCTCCACTAAAAAGTAGCAGCTATAAAAACAAAAACTTTAAATCAATGGGTGATCAGATGAGGATTAACAACATGAATAAAAGCCTACCGTTTAGGTTAAATAACTTAAAAGTGAGTACAGCAGTGGCTGTGGGTGCATCGCTTTCGCTATTTGGTGCGTTTAGTGCACACGCGGCACAGCAAACACCTCAAGCACAAGAAGATATAGAGCAAATTAGCGTTATTGGCTCACGCCGTTTAGGGCGCACAGTTGAAGACAGCGCCGTACCTATTGATATTATTGGCGCTGAGGCGCTTACCAGTTCAGGCCTTACTGAAACAAACGCGCTACTGAGCAATTTGTTACCAAGTTTTAACTTTCCACAGGCATCGCTTACCGATGGCAGCGACCATGTACGCCCTGCACAACTACGTGGTTTAGCACCCGATCATACCTTAGTGCTGGTTAATGGAAAGCGTCGTCATAGTAGCGCACTACTTAATTTAAATGGTTCAACGGGGCGTGGCTCATCTTCTGTAGATTTAAATGCAATACCTGCTAATGCTATTGAACGCATTGAAGTTTTACGCGATGGCGCTGCGGCGCAATACGGCTCTGATGCAATAGCGGGTGTGATTAATATTGTACTTAAAAGCGCAAGCAGCGGCGGCTCCCTTGCGGCTATTTATGGGGCAAATGTCACCGAGATGGATGGTGTACCTCAGCTTGAATCGGTATCTGAGGGTAGCGATGGCAACCTAGCATTTACCGAAGGCGGCGATCGCTCTTTAACCGATGGGCAAACGCTTACTTTGCAAGGTAATATTGGTTTAGAGCTTGGTGATAATGGCTTTTTAAACATTTCGACTGAATACCGCGACCGCCACTCAACTAACCGTGCCGATTACGATCAACGCGAAAACTACGACCGATTAGAAGATGGCTCGCTTGACCCCCGCGAGTTTACAGTTAACCGTTATAACCATAACTTTGGTAATGGGGATGTAGAAGACCTATCGGTTTTTTATAATGCAGGTTATCAATTAACAAACGATATCGATTTATATTCATTTGGCTCTTACTCTAAACGTGAAGGTGAAGGCGCTGGTTTTTATAGACGCGCAAGCGATAGCCGTAATATAGAAGAAATATACCCCGACGGATTTTTACCTGTGATCACCTCAGATATAAACGACTACTCACTCGCGTTAGGTGTTAAAGGCTTTATAAGTGATTGGAACTACGATGTATCGGCTGTGTATGGTGAAGATGCGTTCGAATTTGGTGTAACCAATAGTTTAAATACGTCATACGGCCCCACTAGCCAAACACGCTTTGATGCCGGTACGCTGACATACGATCAACTTACTTTAAATGTTGATTTAAGCCGCGAAGTGGATGTCAGCTTTTTAGAAAGCGCAGTAAGTGTTGCCATTGGGGCTGAGTACCGTACAGAAGGCTATCAAATAGAAGCTGGCGAAGAAGCCTCATACGCACAAGGCTCATTTGGCCCAGGCGGCGTAGTCACAGGCGAAGATGGCCCATTTGGTGCAGCAGGTGCGCAGGTATTTCCAGGCTTTACACCTGAATCAGAAGGTGACAACAGCCGCCACAATGTAAGCTTTTACATAGACTTAGAAACCTACCTGACAGATGATTGGAATATTGCTGTGGCAGCCCGTTATGAGGATTACTCAGATTTTGGCGATACACTTAACGGCAAAATTGCAACGCGCTATTCGTTAACCGAAGATTTAGCCATACGCGCTTCAGCCTCAACAGGGTTTAGAGCGCCTTCATTACAACAGCAATATTTTACTTCGGTTGCTACCGTATTTGTTGATAGCGTTCCGACCGAAACCGGCACCTTTGCACCAAGCAGCGATGTAGCCAAAGCGCTTGGATCACCGGGCCTTGATGCCGAAGAAGCCACTAACTACGGGGTTGGCTTTACTTGGTCTACCGACTTTAATTTCAGCTTATCGGTTGATTACTATCAAATACTAATTGATGACCGTATTGTTTTATCTAACAATTTATCGGGGGCAGCAATAGAAGAGTTGCTAGCAGGCACAGGCGCTAACCAAGGCCGCTTTTTCTTAAACGCTATAGATAGTAAAACGCGGGGTGTTGATGTGGTTGCCTCGTACAACTTAATCACCGATGGCTATGGCGATATTGCCTTTAACTTAGGGTATAACTACGGCAAAAATGAAGTCACTGATATTATTGACCCGCCCTCTGAGCTGCAAGGCGCTGGGTTTGATCAAGACAACTTGTTCTCAGGTACAGAGCTGCGCCGCTTTGAAGTAAGCACCCCGCGCAATAAATACAATTTAAGTGCTACATGGACCCATGATGCGCTGCGTACCACACTAAGAACTACGCGTTATGGTGAAACCCAAGACCCTTCATCAACGCCTGAGCTAAACGAGGTATTAAAGCCTAAGTGGATCACTGATTTAGATGTAGCCTATGCCGCTACCGATAACCTAACGCTTAGTTTAGGTGCCAATAACATTTTTGATGTATACCCAGATCCTACCCGCGAAAATGTAGAAGAAGTCTCTACTTTTTCTCGCTTGTTTGCTTATTCGAGCTTTTCGCCCTACGGATTTAATGGCCGTTACGTGTACGGCAAAATAGAAATGAAGTTTTAAGCGCTAAACATTTCAAAATGTACTCAAAAACACAAAAGCCACCTAGTCGGTGGCTTTTTACTGCGAACTGCTCAAATCAATTAGATTTTAGTTAACCAGCCGTGTTTGTCTTCACTTTTACCCCATTGAATATCGTTCAATGCTTGGCGTAATCGCGCTGTTGTTGGGCCTGGCTCGCCACTGCCTACTTTGTATTCTTTATCGTTATGAATAAACGTGCCTACTGGCGTTAATACCGCAGCAGTACCTGAAAGTGCAGCTTCTGTACCTGGCTTTGCAGCGCGCTCTAAAAGCTCGGTAACACTAAAGTTACGCTCGCTTACCGTCATACCTAAATCTTTTGCAATGGTTAAAATGCTATTACGGGTTACGCCATGTAAAAACGTGCTATCAAGCGCTTTGGTAATAATTTCGTTACCATCAATAAGAATAAAGTTAGCAGCACCTGTTTCTTGTACGTCGCCGCCAGGGCAAAACAAGATTTGATCGGCTTGGTATTTTTCGCGTGCTGCGCTAATTGGTGCAAGTGCACTGGCGTAGTTACCGCCACTTTTTACCATGCCCATGTGCGGGGCACAGCGCATGCCATCTTCTTCAAGTAATACACGCAGCGCAGTAGCGCCGCCGGTAAAGTAATCGCCAACTGGCGATAAAAGTGTATATAACAACGAGCTCATTGACGGTGCAGCCGCTTTACCAATGGCAGCTTCTGTTCCTATGTGAGTTGGGCGAATGTACATAGAGCCCGGTGGCAATGGCGTTTCATCAGCATACTCTTTAACAATCTCGATAATCATGTCTTTTAGCATTTGACCGTCAAAGCTTGGTAAGCTTAATAACGCAGAGCTTTGCTGCATACGCGCAATGTTTGCATCTATTCTAAAAATATAAATAGAGCCATCTTCGTGGCGAAAAGCTTTTAAGCCTTCAAAACACGTGCTTGAATAATGAAGGACGTGCGCGCCCGCATGAAGTTCAAGTTTATCGGAAGGGACGATTGAGCTTTCGCTCCATTGGTTATCAGAAAAACGAGCTTGAATCATCTGCGGCATAAACACGGTACCGAATGCGGCCATTTTAATCTCTCTTGTGTGGTCTATTTTTCTCCATTGTATGACATTCATGCATCATTTAACCATAGCAAAACTGAGGCTTTTTTAATTATCAAAAAGAATTTTTTGCAACTGCTGTTTATAAATTAGCCATATTGTTAAGCACATACAAAAAAGCCGATTAATGCATCTTCATTAATCGGCTTTTTAAAGGCACATTATTTATTTAAACGAGTACCTAATAATACGTTTTAATACCGAGCTATACTGTTTAAAAAAACCACCTGTATGATAATCAATACCGTGCTTTTGCATAACGGCTTGCACTTGCGGGGCCACTTCTTGATAGCGAGAGGACGGCATATCAGGAAATAAGTGATGCTCAATTTGGCAACTTAAGTGCCCAGTTAAAACATGAAACCAATGCGGGCCTTTAATATTTGATGAGCCTAAAACTTGGCGATAGTACCACTGCCCTTGCGTTTCGTTTACGCAGTCTTCTTGTTTAAAGGTTTCGGTGTCCTCGGTAAAGTGGCCACAAAAAATAATGGTTGAGGTCCATAAATTACGGATTAAATTTGCCAGTAAGTTGCCTGCTAATACCCATAAAAACAAAGGGCCTGCCAATAAAGGAAATATCACATAATCTTTTATTAATTGGCGCGCACCTTTACTAAAAAAGCGCTGTTTTAGGGTAGAATGCGATACACCCCCTTCGCGGTTTTCTTTCTTTTTACCTATAAACACACGTTCCGCTGCCAGTTCGTGATACGACACACCCCACTGAAACAGCACACTTAAATTTATATATGTAATAAACTGCCACACATTTTTTAAGCGCCATTTAAAATCATTGCTTAAACGCAATAAACCATAACCAAAGTCGCGGTCTTTACCAATAATATTAGTGTAGGTGTGGTGCTCAAAGTTATGAACGCGATGCCAACTTTGCCCATCGCAAGCAATATCCCATTCGTAGTGTTGCGAGTTAAGCTGCTTGTCGTTCATCCAATCGTATTGGCCGTGCATAACATTGTGGCCAATTTCCATGTTGTCTAAAATTTTTGCCAGCGCTAATAACAGTACACCCGCAACCCATAAAAGTGGCTGAATAAAGCCCAGCATAAGTAAAATACGGCCACTCCACTCACATAGCCGCTGCTTTTTAACGACCGAGCGAATGTAGTTTGCATCTTGTTGCCCTACTTTGCCTAGCGTATCCATTTTTATGCTATCTAAATCGTGGGCTAACTGATCAAAGTTTATGTTTTTCATAGCTGTAACTCCAAGTCGCTAACAGGTTGACTTACACACAGTTGAATTAACTGCTCGCCGTTATCACTTAGCTCACCAGTTTTTAAATTACGCACCACGCCTGACTTTTTAATGCACTGGCACTGGTGGCAAATACCAATGCCACACCCGCGTTTAACCGGTAATTGTTTTGCTTCAAACTGTGCTAACAATGCGTTATTAGCATTTACGATATGAGCGCTGCTATTAATCTGTACGTTAAACAGACTGTCGTCATTTTGGCTTGACAGCGTTAAACCAAATGCCTCTTGGTAGTAATTTAAATGGTGTTTTTTAGCAAAGTCACACACCGTTTTCATAAAGTTTGCAGGCCCACAGCAGTATATGTCTGGGTTTTCCCATACATTTACATGGCGAGTAATATCATCTGATTGCTCGCGTGTGAGCAGTAAAAAAGAAAAATGCGAAAACTGGTTTGCTAATGCGCTTAGCTCGTCTACACATTGGTGCGCTGCGGCTTTGGCATAATAAATCAGCGATACTTTTTGTGTGGTATGTTTTAAATGCTCACTAATCATGGCAAGCATAGGTGTAATACCCGAGCCGCCCGCTATAAACGTTGCATTGTTTTGGGTGTTTTTATAAACAAAGTCGCCACTAGGCGCTGAAATATTGCACCACTCACCGACTCGTAAAGCACTGCTTAAAAGGCTTGTAAAACGCCCTTGCTCATTAGCTTTAATTAATAAACGCACCAAGCCCGTAGTTTTAAATTGCTCAGGGCTTGAGGCAACCGTAAAAACACGAGTTAATAAACGCCCGTTTATTTCTACCGTTAAACTAATATGTTGGCCAGCATTGTGTGCCTGCCAGTGCTGAGTAGGCTTTAAGGTAATACTTAAAAAATCACCATTGTGCTGCGTCAGCTCTTCTATTTTTGCTCTATAAAGACCAGCACGCCACGCAGGCTTAACCATTTGCATTATGGGCTCAATGTAGCCTGCAAAGCTTTGATGGTGTAAAAACCACTTCGAAAATTGGTCTAATACTTTAGTAATCATCACTATTAATCTCTTGGATATTAAATATTGAATTTGAACTTACATGTGTACGCTCAAACTTCAGCGCACAAGTGTACGCCCAAAAAAATTAATTTCAATAGTATTAGAGTAAATATTCAGTTTTTTAGCACAGTTTTTACGCAGCTCACTAATTTAAAGTGCTGTACTAAAGCCTCAATTAAGGTGTAATAAATAGCTGTTTAAAATATTAAAACCAGCCATACAACACTGCGGGTAAACTCTTTATGATTGAAATATATATAGTTTTTATTAAAGCGCTACATTTAGCAAAATCTGCAGCAGCATGCTAATGTAGGTATTACTTGCTTATTTATTGGACAGGGATATGACTGCGTTTATACCTACGAAAACGATTGCTAAAACATTATCAACGGCGTTTATAGCTGTACTCGTTTCAACGCCAGTGGCAGCTGTAGATTACAAAACCCTTGATGTGTTACCGCTCAATGTAAAGGCCGTCAGTATGGCTAAAGGGGTAACTATCCCCTGGGCTATTGAGCCGTTAAGTAACGGTGATTTACTTATAACCGAGCGAAGCGGCACACTTTATTTACTGCCTAAAAACTCAGCTAACTTAACTAAGCTCTCGGGTTTGCCACAAATTGATGCTAATGGGCAAGGCGGTTTACTAGATTTAGCCCTACATAGCGGACCAGACGATAGCCAATGGCTTTACATAACTTACTCAAGTACCCAAGGCGCTAAAAGTGGCAGTAATACAGCCCTAATGCGCGCCAAGCTTAGTGACGATCGCACTGAGCTTTTAAACACACAATTACTATACAAAGGTGAGCATAACAGCACAAAAGGCCAGCACTACGGAAGCCGTATTGTGTTTGATAACCAAGGGTATGTTTACTTTTCGATTGGCGATCGCGGCTCGCGCGATAAAAACCCGCAAGACTTAACCCGTGATGGCGGTAAAATTTATCGCTTACACGCTGATGGCCGCATTCCTAAAGATAACCCGTTTGTAAATCAAAAAAGCACTAAACCCGCTATTTGGTCATACGGACACCGCAACCCGCAAGGCATGTGGTTTGATAAAACAACACAAACGTTATGGTCTCATGAGCACGGCCCACGTGGCGGCGATGAGCTGAACATAATTAAAGCGGGCGCTAATTATGGCTGGCCGGTGGTTAGTTATGGTGTTAATTATAGCGGTACGTCGTTTACCGACATACAAGAAAAAGACGGCATGCAATCGCCCGTACTGCATTGGACCCCCTCCATTGCCCCTTCTGACATGTTATTGGTTAGCAGCGATAAGTACCCGCAATTAAAAGGCAAACTTTTGCTATCGTCTATGAAATTTTCGTTTTTAAGTGCACTGGAAATATCTAACAAAGGTGTTTCAAAGCAATATAAAATTTTAGAAGGAATAGGCCGCGTCCGCAGCTTAGCACAAGGCAGTGATGGCTATATTTACTTAGGCATTGACGGACAAGGAATTAAACGCCTTGAGCCTGAGCAATAAAACCGTTAGTAACCGCAGCATAGCAAATAATGCGTTTTCCTTGTTTTTATATAACAAGGTAAACGCCCTTCAGCTAAAAGAACTATTTAGCTCTTTGTAGCGTATGGTAATGCTAGGGCGTGTTGATCTTTGATGGTTGAATTTGCAGCA
>NZ_DJHW01000113.1:0-23849 GCF_002433295.1 Pseudoalteromonas sp. UBA6610
ATAACTAAATTAGTCAACTTATAGAAGGATGTAGAAGTATGGCTTGTGGTAAAGTCAAATGGTTCAACAACGCCAAAGGTTTTGGTTTCATCGTAGAAGACGGCTGCGAGAATGATATTTTCGCTCATTACTCAACGATTGTAATGGACGGTTATAAGACACTTAAAGCTGGTCAGGATGTAACATTCGAGCTAGAACAAGGCCCTAAGGGCTTACACGCTAAAAACATTGCGCCTAACGGCGACATTTTAGAGTGATCAAAAATTTGTTCGACTAAAGCGAGCGACCTAATTTAGATCCTCGCTTAATTCCCCACTTACCATTCAACTCTCTTCTTATTACTAAATTGCTCCTGTACACGCTAAATTCAACCCTTTTCCTTGATTTTATTTTATATACCCCAATGTTCTAACAGTTACCTGCTAATTAAGGCTGTTCAAAAGCGCAAGCGCTAGCCCTTTTTAAACAAGCTTGTTACACTCTTGTTGCTAAATTACGCGGTTACATTTTAGCTTATGCTTTTACGCGGCTAAAATACGTGTACTTTGCAACCTATAAAAATCAGTTAGTCAGGTGTGACTATTCTGCCTTTTGGCATATTATGAGTACCGACACCTAACAAACTGCTTGTTAACGCAACCATGCGCTAATGAGTTTCTTTGCATTGTTGAATACGGCCACTGCGGCCTACTATCTAGGAATGATGATGACATCAAAAATTATCTACACTAAAACGGACGAAGCTCCGGCGCTAGCAACCTACTCGTTGCTACCAATTATCCAAGCCTATACAAATGCGGCAGGTGTTGAAGTTGAAACTCGCGATATCTCATTAGCAGGTCGTGTAATTGCAAACTTCGCTGATTACCTTACTGAAGAGCAACGCATCGGCGATGCGCTTGCAGAGCTTGGCGAACTTGCAAAAACACCAGAAGCAAACATCATCAAATTACCAAATATCAGTGCATCTGTACCGCAATTACGCGCTGTAATTAAAGAGCTTCAAGAAAAAGGCTACGCACTACCAGAGTACCCTGCTGAGCCTAAAAATGATGAAGAAGCTAAAATTAAAGCAACTTACGACAAAATTAAAGGCAGTGCTGTAAACCCAGTATTGCGTGAAGGTAATTCAGATCGTCGTGCACCAGGTTCTGTTAAAGAATATGCACGCAATAACCCTCATTCAATGGGTGCGTGGAGCAAAGACTCACAATCATACGTTGCAAGCATGAGCGAAGGTGACTTCTTTGGTTCTGAGCAATCTGTAACTGTTGATGCAGCAACTGATGTACGTATTGAGCACGTAGCGATTAATGGCGATGTGACTGTACTTAAACAAAGCACGCCGCTAATTGCTGGCGAAGTAATTGATGCATCGCGCATTAGCGCAGCTAAACTACAAGCGTTTTTAGCAGCAGAAATTGATGCAGCTAAAGAAAAAGGCGTATTATTTTCGCTTCACATGAAAGCGACAATGATGAAAGTATCTGACCCTATTATTTTTGGTCACGCGGTAAAAGTTTTCTACAAAGACGTATTTGCTAAACACGGCGAGCTTTTTGAAGAGCTAGGTGTTGATGTAAATAACGGTTTAGGCGACGTTTATTCTAAAATTCAAACATTAGATGATGCTAAGCGCGAAGAAATTGAAGCAGACATTCAAGCGGTTTACGCTGAGCGTCCTGCTATTGCAATGGTTGATTCTGACCGTGGCATTACTAACTTACACGTTCCAAGCGATGTGATCATTGATGCGTCTATGCCTGCTGCCATTCGTTCAAGCGGTCAAATGTGGAACAACGACGGTAAACTACAAGACACTAGCTTTGTGATCCCAGATCGTAGCTACTCAAGCGTTTACCAAGCTACAATTGATTTTTGTAAAGAAAACGGCGCGTTCGATCCTACCACTATGGGTAGCGTACCAAACGTAGGCCTAATGGCTCAAAAAGCAGAAGAATACGGTTCTCACGATAAAACGTTTGAAGCAAAAGCGGATGGTTCTATTCGTGTTGTTGATGCAAATGGCACAACATTACTTGAGCACACTGTTGAGCAAGGCGATATTTGGAGAATGTGTCAGGTTAAAGACGCACCAATCCAAGATTGGGTTAAGCTTGCTGTAAACCGTGCACGTGCTACGGGCGTACCTGCTATTTTCTGGTTAGATGAAAATCGTGCTCACGATGCAGAGCTAATTAAAAAGGTAAACAAATACTTACCAGATCACGATACTGATGGCCTAGACATTCAAATTTTAGCACCGCTTGAAGCAACTTTGTTCTCATTAGCGCGTATTAAAGAAGGTAAAGACACTATCTCTGTAACGGGTAACGTATTACGTGACTACCTAACAGATTTATTCCCTATTTTAGAGCTGGGTACCAGTGCTAAAATGCTTTCTATTGTGCCACTAATGAACGGTGGTGGCTTATTTGAAACTGGCGCAGGTGGTTCAGCACCTAAGCATGTTCAACAGTTCGAAAAAGAAAACCACTTACGTTGGGATTCGTTAGGCGAGTTTTTAGCACTAGCGGCTTCGCTTGAGCACCTAAGCGTGAATACAGGCAACAAAAAAGCACAAGTACTTGCTGACACACTAGATAAAGCAACAGGTACGTTCTTAGCTGAAAACAAGTCGCCTTCACGTAAAGTAAAAGAAATTGATAACCGTGGTTCTCACTTCTTCTTATCTTTATTCTGGGCACAAGAGCTGGCTAAGCAAGACGAAGACAGCGAGCTTAAAGCGCAATTTACACAAATTGCGAGCGATTTAGAAACGCAAAAAGAGCAAATCGTAAGCGAGCTTAACGATGCACAAGGTCCTTCAATGGATATTGGTGGTTACTTCCAACCAAATGATGATGCAGCGTTTAAAGCAATGCGCCCAAGTGCAACGTTTAACGAAATTTTATCTAAATTAGTATAATTTTAGATTAAATAAAAAAACCGCTTACGTTTAAAGTAAGCGGTTTTTTTGTGTCTTTATTTTATATAAAAAGGCCGCTACTTTAACTTTAAAGTAGCGGCCTTTAATAATTAACCTGAATTTTGGATAATTAAAGCTATATTAATTATTTTGTATATGCTCGCGGCATAGATGACTCAGTGGTATAGCGCTCACGCAGTTTATCTTGGCGCGACTGCGTAGATACTTCTTCACCGTTAATAATCATTTTACTTACATGGCTACTTAGCTCAAATGGGTCGTTACTCCATACAACCACATCGGCAGCTTTACCTACTTCAAGGCTACCTGCATTTATGCCAAATACGTCGGCTACATTGGATGTAACAGCATTAAGTGCACCTTGCTGGCTCATGCCGTACGAAACTGCATTACCGGCATCAAAACGAAGCTGGTAAATATTATGGCTGGCATCGCCGCCCACAGTTAAAATAACTTTTACCCCAGCTTTTTCAAGCGCGGCTGCGTTATCTAAACTGGCATGTAAAGAGTCAAAGCTTGAAGGTAAGCTATCCATAGCACTCATAATTACTGGTACTTGCGCTTTAGCAATCTGCTCTTTAACAACAACAGCATCTTGTGCACCATTGAGCACTAAATTAATACCAAATTGCTCTTTAACTTTAAGTAGCTCAATAATATCAGCCGCACGAGATACACCCACTACAAGTGGCATATCGCCGCTAAGTACTTTAACCATTACTTTATCTTCAGTACTTGGGGTGCTGTCGTCGTCTTTTTTAGGCTTTTTAGCTGCTTTTGTTTGGTGCTCTTCAAGCTTATTAATTAGCGTTTGCAATGTAAATGCGCGCGAGCCCTTACTGCGCTCACCTAAATAAACCACTAATGCAGCTTGTTTTTGTATGTCGCCTTGTAAATCACCGCTTAAATCAACAACGCTTGCTAAGCCCGAAAAAATACTATCGCCACCATGCGGGGTAATTACATCGCGGGTTACACCGCCTTTACGTGCATACGGGATAAGGCTTGAGTGAGCGTTATAAGCAAGGCTTACATCAAAATCAATGCCTGCTTTTTCTTCGCCTGCATCGCGTGACCCTGCAACTGCACTTACTTCCACTAAGCCAAGTTGATTAATGCTAGCAATAAAACCTGGGGTTACAATTTGCCCATTCGCATCAATAACTTTATCTGCTTGTACTTGCTGTGGATTAATAGCGGTAATTTTACCGTTATCCATAACAATGCTGGCGTTTTCTAAAACGCCTTGCTCGGTTGCTGTATGCAGCGTGGCATTAATAATAGCAAGCGATTGTGCATTGGCTGCACCTGAGGCTAATAGTCCGGCAGCAACCAGAGATAGCGAAAACGAACGTGATAAATTTTTCATTCTGGGCTCCTTATTGTTGGCCTAACATAAAATCACTTTGTGCTTGAAATGCGCTATCGTTTCTATCGTAAACTTTTGCGCCATCAATAAATACTTGTTCAGCTTTTGCGTAAACGCTAAATGGGTTTTGGTTCCAAATAACCACATCGCCTTGCTTACCTGCTTCAAGCGAACCAGTTTTATCTTCAATACCTAATGATTTAGCCGCGTTTGAGGTGATCCACTTAATCGCGTGCTGCTCCGAAATATCAAAACCATTTTCGTTTGCACGGTACATTACTTTACCCGCTTCTTGGTTTAAGCGCTGAATAGTGGTGTCGGAGTCAGAATGCACAATAGCACACGAATTTTTTACCGCATCAACAATAGCTACGTTTTCTTGAACCATGTCGTAGGCTTCCATTTTAAAGCCCCACCAATCTGGCCAAAGTGCAGCACACGAGCCATTTTCAGCCAATAAATCTGCAATTTTATAAGCTTCTACACCGTGATGGAACGTACCTGCGTGATAGCCAAATTCTTTTGAAAGGTCGATCATCATCGCCATTTCTTCAGCTTTATAACAGTGATTATGAATTAACACTTCACCTTCAATTACCGCTCGAAGAGTATCGTGCTTAATATCGCGAACTGGTGCTTCTGGGTTTAAACCTGCTTCATAATCGGCGTCGTACTTATCCCAAGCACGTTTGTACTCTTGTGCTTCTGCCCAAGCCATACGGTAACCAGCCATGTTACCCATACGGGTGGAAGGCAAAGTACCTTGGCGACCATATACGCGTTTTGGGTTTTCACCACAGGCCATTTTTAAGCCATTAGGCGCATCAGGGAATTTCATTGCTTGCATGGTATGCGCAGGAATGTTTTTAAGTGTTACGCCACGGCCACCAAATAAGTTAGCTGAGCCTGGTAAAATTTGTAGTGAAGTAATACCGCCTTCGCGCGCGCGGTTAAAGCCAGGATCTTGAGGCCATACCGAATGCTCTACCCACACCTCAGCTGTATTTGGGCTGGTCATTTCGTTTCCGTCTTGATGAGACTCAACCGATGGGCTTGGATAAGCACCTAAGTGAGAGTGTACGTCAATAATACCTGGGGTAACCCATTTGCCCTGTGCATCAATGGTTGCATCTGCATTGGCCGATAAGTCTTTACCTACTTGTTGTACTTTACCATCAACAAGTAACACATCGGCGTCATCTAAGCGCTCGCCAGTGCCAGTAAGTACTGTTGCATTGATAATTAATGTGCTTTTACTTGCAAGCGGTGTGTAGGTACTTGGGTATGGGTTTTTATTAATGGTAATTTTTGCATCTTGTGGGCCGTTTTCTTGGCAACCAACAAGGGCAGCAGCTAAACCAACTGCTAACAATGAGGGAGCAAATTTTTGCATGTTGTTAGGTTCTCCTGTTTTTTTGCTACTTTAGCTAAAGCGGCGTAATAAAGCTAAAAAAACAGGTAAAAAAGCGATTAAATGAGTTAAACGGCTGTAATTATTTTTTTATATAATTGTTATACAGCTTTTCAAGTGCGCCTTCGGTTGTAAGCGATGGGTCTTTGTTTATAAAGTGTTTTACGGTGCGAGTTACAAAGTCTGAGTTTTGCTTATGTTGCTTAGCAAAATCCTTAATTAATGTATTACCATCGCTTGCTGCTGTCACTTTATCATGGCGATGACGGTACTGGCTAAGTGCCCTATTAAAGTCGCCGTTATAATCCTCTACCAATATTTTATAAAAGTCACTTTTTTGAACTTTAAGTACGTTAATACAGTAATTTAATGCCTCTTTAAAGTCGGTAAAAACGCTCCCTTCTACATCAAACTCTTTAGTTTTTTCGCGTACGGTCACGCGGGCTTCTTCGGTGGCATATGTAAAGCCTGTAAACGCTAAACGCTCAGATGCCTCTTTACCTAATTTCATACCCGCTTGAATGCTGTGCGCAAATTCGTCACTCATTTCACTTAATTCGTTTTCTTCCCACATATTATAAACACGCAGCGCCTTAGCGTACTTATTAGAGAGCTTTTTTTTAAGTTTTGTAAAACGCTCATCTATCGTCATTAGCCTTTCATTATGCAATAAGGCATGGCACTCATAACACGCGGCAATAGAGACAAAGTCGGCCTCTTCGCCTAAATCAATAATGCTCTGTAGCATATGTAACGGCGGGCAATGATCGCGCTCTGTGGCTTCGCATCCACAATAAAAACATTGGTTAAAATGCTTGTGTTCGCAGGCATACGCTTGCTGGTAATAGCTGGCTAACGTTTTGCTCACTGGTTCTCCTAAAAATTAAGCGCGTAAATAATGGGGGCGATAATAGCAGGCTGAGAAAATATGTCAGTAGCTATAAAATAATTTTGTCTAAGTGTGTCAAAAACACATTTATTAGGGCTTAAATTCAGTCACCTAGCTTAAGTGTGTATTTTTAAACATACCTGCTTACACCTTGTTGCGTTTGGTTAACAGCTTTTTAGTTTGAATCGCTCAATAATAAAGCTGAACCACAAACAATGAGGACTAATTATGAACACGTTAAAAGCTACTTTATGCACAACTATGGTACTAGGCGCTACTTTACTAATTGCAAAACCAGCATTAGCCACCCAATTTGTCGCGGCCGATTCATCGCCAGGTACACAGGCTTGTATGGCTGTTGCAGCTAATAAATCGTACGTAGTACGTAAAGCGTCACGGGATTTAAATATAAGCAAAGCGGTAATGAGCAAAAAGCTGCACTGTAATAACTTATCAATGGGCGATTTTGTTACTTTGTATAACCTTGATAAAAGCGCAAATTATTTAAATATTGATACCAGTACTCGTACATCAATTAAAGACTTAGCTAAATCGTACAACCCAGAAAAAGTAATCATCACAGGGCCAAAATAGTATTGCGTTAACACAAAATTAAGCCTGCTTTGTAAGCAGGCTTAGTTTATTAAATAATGGCCGCAATTAAGCCAAATAAACCGCCAAACACACCGCCCCATACTACTAGCCAACCTAAATGCTCACGTATCATAGTTTGAATAATGTCTTTAACCATTTTTGGGGTGAGTTCATTTAAACGCTCATCAACTAATTTAAGTACCGTAGCATGTAAGCTTTGTGCGCTATTCCCTTGTGATAACGTATCGTTTACTAGCACTTTAAAATCGTCTGTTTGGCTAATTTGCGCAAGTGATAGCTGCATTTTTTCAATAAACTTTTCTCGCATTGGCTCTATAGCCGCTGTGCCACCAAACATACCTAACATACTGCCAAACTGTGATTGCTCTATTACTTGAAGTAGGTTGTCGAATGCAGGGTTTAAATCAACCTTAGTAATAATGCCCTCAAAGTCGATATTAGGTTGTGCTTTGCTAAGTAGGTTATTAATTTTTTGCTCAGAGAAAAACTCAGTCAAAATTAAATTACGAATAGCCACTTTAAAACTTTCAAATTTTAGAGCAATAACACCCGAGCCATATAACAAAGGTACTTTTTCAAATAACATATGAACAGCCAATAAGTTTGTGACAGCACCAGATAGCGCAAATAACCCCACCGATAACACAATAGCGTGGTTAAAAAAGTAGCCTATAACTACACACAAGACAGCAAGCAAATTGGTGATAAAACTTTTGTTCATTGTTACTCCATTAGCATTTTTTATATCGTTAATTTTACAACGATTAGTTTGTTAAATTAATACTTTTTTGCCATAGTTTAAGTATCTGTTTAAAAGGCGAGCAATTGATATGTGGAAAACAGTAAACGAGCACATTAGCCAAGCCATTCATTATGACTTTAAACATACTTACAAACGTCAGCTGCAAAGTACAAATACCGATAAACTCTATCAACTCACCGATGGAAAACACAATTACCTGGTTAAAATTGCCCTTAAAAGCGAACTAGATCGTCTAGAAAGCGAAGCAATAGGACTTAAGCAGCTCACCCAAAATAGTGTTTTTATGGTGCCCGACTGCATTGTAACAGGTGCTAATATTGAATTTTCGTTTATTGTACTTGAATGGTTAGTACTTGATAAACAGCCCCACACGCATTGGCACGATATGGGTAAACAACTGGCTATGCTGCACCAAAAGCACGACCAAGCAATGTTTGGCTTTGATGTAGATAATTACCTAGCCACTACCGTGCAACCAAACCAATGGCATAAAAAATGGGACTTATTTTACGCAGAAGAGCGCATAGGTTGGCAACTGCAACTATTAGCCGAAAAAGGCATTCAGCTTGTAGAGCCTGAGCTATTAATTAATTTGGTAAAAGAGCAATTGCACAGCCATATTGTGGAGCCCTCTTTAGTACATGGCGACTTTTGGCGAGGAAATATGGGCTTTATCAAAAATGTACCGACCTTATTTAATCCCGCTTGTTATTACGGAGACCGCGAGGTAGATATTGCAATGAGCGAGCTATTTGCCCCCTTACCTGATGATTTTTATAACGCCTATAACGCGCAATACCCATTAAGCGAAAACTATAAAAAGCGCAAAGCTATATACCAACTTTACCCTATTTTAAATCACGCAAATATATTTGCAGGGCACTACCTTACTCAGGCTAAGCAGCATATTGATGAACTGCTATCGCTTTAAATAATAACGCCTTATAAGGCGTAAAATAACTGTCATAATCGTTGCTTCAGCACTATATTTAAAAAGGATGTTTTTTAGGCTCAATACCTTGTTGTTTAGTTCAGTTTTGAGCCATCAAGTTGTTGCTAGTATAACTGCACAACTTAATTAATGTGTATCAATAAGTTAATTCTTACCTTGGTACTATTGGAGTGATTATGAAAGATTTTTTATCACAACGTATCACGTGCCCACACTGTGGCAACCACATACACCTAGACATTGACGCAAGTATGGGGGATCAAGACTACGTAGAAGAATGCAGTGCCTGTTGTAACCCTATTCATTTAAACATGCACATAGACCATGCTCATAAAAAATTAGAGTTACACATAGACAGCGACGATGAACAAATTTTTTAGCCTTGGTGGCGTAAGTAATTTTCTACCGTGTTAATAATGGTATAAGTTTGCTGATCAACTTCTATATTTAGTTCATCACCCACTTGAGCGTTACCTAAATTTGTAATGGCCAGCGTTTCGGGGATCAGGTGTAACCAAAACCCCTGCTCGTCAATTTCGCCCACGGTTAAACTTGCGCCATTTATTGCTACAAAGCCTTTGTACAAAACATACTTTTGCCATTTAGTAGGTAAGCTTAACTGAATTTTACAGTTATTTTGTTGCTTAACTATTTGCCCGATTTGGGCAGTGCAGTGTATGTGCCCCGACACAATATGCCCACCTAATTCAGTACCAAAGGTTACTGAGCGCTCATAATTAACTAAGCTACCTAGTGCAAGCTTGCCTAAATTCGTTAGTAATAGTGTTTCATCAATTACATCAAAATGTACTTGTGCCACTACATCGTGGTTACTTAATTCAACTTTAACCACTGTTAAACAACAGCCATTAATTGCAATGCTGGCGCCTAAATCTAAATGTTTAACGTATTCATCACCTACCGATACAACTAAACGTAAAACCCCTTCTGTGTGCGTGGTAGATACAACAGTAGCTTGAGTTTGAACGATTCCTGTAAACATAAAATCACTTAAAATTATTACAAAGTGCTAGTTTAACGTATCAACTCGTAAAATCATTCACAACAGTGATTTTTATTTGAAACACAATCGATTACAATTGCGCCCTGTTTTATCAAATAGCTGTTTTTATGACCTTTAGTAGCTGGGAAGCCAAACGTTTAATCACCCTTGCCGTACCTGTATTTTTAGCACAAGTAACACTCGTTTTAATGTCGGTGGTCGACACCATTATGGCAGGCCAAGTAAGTCCAACAGATTTAGCTGCGCTGTCGATTGCAACCGGTATATGGAACCCGTTATTACTGGCACTGCAAGGTATTTTGCTCGCGTTAACCGGTATTATTGCCCAATTTGCGGGCGCTAATGATAAAAAAGGCATTAGCCACTATTTTCAGCAAGCTCTGTATTTAACCGCTATTTTAAGCGCAATTGGTTTTGGTATAGCCAACCTAGCCGATATAGTGATTTTAAAACTCGATACAACCCCCGCTATCGCAAGCCTTGCGTACGACTATATCCATTTTGTGAAATGGGGAGCCTTTGGCTTTTTAATTTTTACCGTTTATCGCAATATGACCGAAGGCATGGGGATGACAAAACCCGCTTTTTATATCAGTTTACTGGGCCTTGGCGTTAATATTCCGGCTAACTATATTTTTATAAATGGTTTATTTGGCTTACCAGCCTACGGCGGTGCAGGTTGTGGTATTGCTACGGCATTGGTACTGACTGTAATGGCTGTTGCACAAGTAACGTATTGCCAGTTTAGTAAAAAAATCGATGCAAAAGCCCTGCTGGCAAATTTTGAAAAGCCCAATATTAAAACCATTGGGATTATTACTAAATTAGGTATACCCATTTCGTTGGCTACCTTTTTTGAAATTACGCTATTTGCGTGTATACCTTTATTTATTGCACACTTAGGTGCTGTTGCAGTGTCGGGCCATCAAATTGCGGGAAGCGTGACCGCGTTATTATTTATGATGCCACTGAGCTTATCTATCGCCATTAGTATTCGTATTGGTAATTTATTTGGTCAAAACCATTTAAGCCAATTAAAAACTGCTATATCAACCAGCTACATATTAGCCATTGCTATTGCGTTATTTTTAGCTTTTATAACCTTTATTGGCCGCGATTTAATAAGCCAACTATACACCGACAGCCCAGCCGTTATTGCATTAGCGACCTCAATTATGATTTTGGCATGTATTTATCAAATACCTGATGCACTTCAAGTCGCTGCGAACGGCATTTTAAGAGGTTTAAAACATACGCAGCCTATATCGTATATAACGTTTATATCTTACTGGTTAATCGGTTTTGCTTTAGGCTACGTATTGGGAAGAACAGATTTAATTGTGCCCGCCATGGGGCCGCACGGTTTTTGGATAGGTATTATTTTTGGTTTAACCGTTGCTGCTGTATGGCTTATGTTCACCGTTAATAAGCGATTAAAGCAGGCGCCATTTGTATAAAAATGCACGAACATTAATACCGAGCAAAACATGGTTAAGTTATATATTAGCTGTGTGTTGCGCCGTGCTTGCTGGGTGTTCAAAAGCGCCTAGCAACACTTATCAAACATACATAGCACGCTTAAGTAATACCCTTGAAGCCCAAGCCCCAAGTTTAAGTAAACCTGTAGCAATTAGCCCGCTTTTACCACCTAACACGCTTTTAAACTCCGCCACCATTAGCTTGATTGAACTTGCCAGCTTAAGCCATTGTAAGCTCAGCTTACTTATTAGTGAGCACAACAATCAGCTTGGTAAAACGGCCGGACATGCCGGTGTTTTAAAGTATCAAATAGAGTTTGTGCAAAATGCACAGCAGTGCTTAAGCACGCTTGAGCCTAACTCAGCAGTTTATAAAACCCTATTAAAAGCAAAAACACATAAAGAGCAAACACTAAACCACTACTTTAATTTAATGTTGTATAACGAATTTGAGCTAAAAAACACGTGGCAAGCTAGCAGCTCAGAGCTTTCTGCTTCCCCTGCAGGGTTTAGCGACACGGTAGCGGCCATGCAGCAGCTTGCACTCATAAAACAACACATACTCAATAAACACTACTTAAAAATTAACTCCGCAGACATTTTTAACGCGTTAGAGCAGCTGAATAAGTACCGTTTTAACCAATTACTCATTTATACTGCACGGCTGCAAATAGCGTTTAATAATTCAGCCACGCGATTTATCGAATCGCAATCCATCGATGAAATATGCCCAGCAGGAAAAAATAAAAAAGTAGCCAATATCGTCAGTAACGTGTTTCAAAAGTATTTCCTTAAAGAAATACAGCCTTATCAGGCTAATTTAGCAGGCTACCTTGAAACACTTTTACCTTTGTATAACCAACTGTGGTTTGACCAAGCCATAACAAATAAGCAAATAAATACTTTGATAGCGCTGGATTCACAAAACAATCTACTAAACCAGCTTAAAGGCTCAGCCAAAAAACACGTTACCTGGTGGCAAAACTTTTATAAAACGTGTGAAATCAGCCCAATATGAATAAAAAAACGGCAAATAAACGTAAAAGCAACAAACTTGCTTGATTCACCACTCACCACGCTATATATTAGCGGCCGCTGATAATTAAATTTATCGCATCTTAATTAGGTAATACGACCGTAGCTCAGTTGGTTAGAGCGCTACCTTGACATGGTAGAGGTCGGTGGTTCGAATCCACTCGGTCGTACCAAATTTATTCTTCCCTCTGAATAAATATAATTAAGATACTATTTGTACGACTGTAGCTCAGTTGGTTAGAGCGCTACCTTGACATGGTAGAGGTCGGTGGTTCGAATCCACTCAGTCGTACCAAAACTATTCCTCCCTCTGAATAAATATAATTAAGATACTATTTGTACGACTGTAGCTCAGTTGGTTACAGCGCTACCTACTCTCTATGCCCACGCCGAAATCGTTGGTTCGAATCCACTCAGTCGTACCAAAACTATTCTCCCCCTCTGAATAAATATAATTAAGATATTATTTGTAGGACTGTAGCTCAGTTGGTTAGCGCGCTACCTGCTCTCTATGCCCACGCCGAAATCAGTTGTTCGAATCCACTCTGTCGTATCAAATTTATTCATTCCACTGAATCAATTTAATTAAGCAATTAATAGTTCAATCATAGCTCAGTTGGTTAGAGCACTATCTACTTTAAATCCTAACTAATACTGCAAACACCCGCGGTGTTTATAAATTCGTTTAAACAAAAACGCCCTCGTATTACTTATTTATTAATGCAGTTTGTTATTTAAAGCCAAATTAAGCCATTACTTAAAGGCGATAATTTTGTTTGATTTATATACTATTTGTTTACAATTTGATTATAATCGCTTAGTGGTTTTTTAAAGTGAGTTTAGGTATGGTGCGGGTTGGTATATTAACAGTATTCTTTTTCTGTGCTTTGTTTAGCCCGCTAACACCTGCTTATACACTTAATAACAACATTACCCTAGAGGATGATAACCTGTGGCGCCCTGTCACAGCATTCAATGCGCCTCCTTCTGCACAGCAAGTAATTACATCTTATAAAAACGCTAGTGAAACGAGTAACCTGCTCGGTAAAAGTGGCGCTGTAGTAACAAAAATTGCGCTAAATAACCCCACCACTGGAGATTGGTATGTGCTGCCGCAAGCCAACTTTATCGACGTTGGTTTAGCCTATTGGCAAACCGAACAGGGGGATATAGTTAAGCTTGCTGATTTTTCGCAGTCTCACGTTAATCAACCGGCAATTTTAATGCATGGACAAGCATTTAAATTGCCCTTTTATGCGCCAAGCAGTGGCTATTTATGGATATATTTAGAAGCCAAACACTATCCAACGCCAGTTGATTTAAGTATTTTAAGCGAAGGTGTATTTTTGCATCATCAGTTTTATATAAACTCATTAAGCCTTATTACTATTTCTGTCATGCTCACTTTAGCAATGATGGCCTTTGTAATGTTTTTGAGAGTAAAGCAAAAAGTGGCTTTGTTTTGTGCTGGGTATGTCGGTTTGCACGGTCTAGGCTGGGCGTTTGCTTCGGGCGCTGTAAATACAATTTATGCCAGCCCCTCTTTTAATAAGCATTACTTAGGTATTTATTTATTCTCCTTTGCTGTGAGTTGCGCAGCAGCATTTACCTACTACCTGTTTAATTTCGATAAAGAAAAAGCCAATAAGCTTGGGAGTGCTTTAAAATACTTTACCGTTAGCGCATTTGTATGCGGTATCTGCAGCCTATTTATGCCCTTTTATTTAGTGTTTTATATCGCGCACTTTTTAGCAGCTGTATGGGTTATGCTTAGCTTAACCACCGGGTTTGCCATGCTTAGCCTGAACGATTTTAGAGCCAAGTATTTTTTATTTGGAAATATGCTCTATAGCCTGTCATTAGTAGTATTCGTTGCATTTCATTTTGATTTAATAAATGCGACCTCATCAGAAATACTTGTGCTGCTAGCCTTAGCAATAGATTGTGTGTGTATTGTGCTGTCTTTGTCTGAGTGGCTAAAGTTAAAACAGCACGAATTTAGTACCTTGTTACATGAATCTCGCTTTGATCCTCTAACCCAAGTAGGCAACCGACTACTATTAAATGATGAGCTGATTAAACTTGCACACAGTGCTTACATCATTGTGTTTATAGATTGTGATGGAATAAAAAAAATAAACGATGCGCTTGGGCACGCTAAAGGTGATGCGTTTTTAATAAATGCAGCAAAATTAATGACACAGCATCTAGCGCAAGACGGCACCGTGTTTAGAACCGGGGGCGATGAATTTATTTGGTTATGTAATGTCAAAAACAAATCACACCTTCCCCAACTAAAAGCCACACTTACCCAAAAGCTCACCGCATTACATCGCACTATTCAGCAGCAATGGCCACAATCAGGTATTAGTTATGGCATAGCATCTAGCGATGAGTGCCAGAGCCATACCGAGTGTTTAACCTTAGCGGATCAGCGCATGTATAGCTTAAAATCAGCCCATAAACTTAAAGCAAGTTAAGCTAATAACCTCCTCAACCACCTTTTTCGCCACTTACCGCCTTTTATTTTACTCGAAGCCTCTGCTAGGTACGCTCATGTATTCGCCAATAACTTCATGCACGTGTGTCGCCCTTTGATCGTGCGTATGAAATTTATTAAACAGTGTAATAGTACAAAACAAACAAGAACAAAGTTATAATGGCGCTAATTTGTCAGGCGAATAAAGCTATAAATAACACGATTAAATTACACCAATAGGAGTTGTACATGGAACATATTATTTCGGGCGTAGCTAAGTTTCAAAAAGAAGTTTACCCATCAAAAAAAGCAGCGTTTCAAAAACTAGCCAATGGTCAAAACCCAGAAGTGTTATTTATCACCTGTGCCGACTCGCGTATTGATCCTAACTTAGTGACTCAAACTGAACCCGGTGAATTATTTATTTGTCGTAACGCGGGCAATATTATCCCGCCACATAGTAATCAAACCGGCGGTATGACAGCCTCAATTGAATTTGCGGTGGCTGCACTGGGCGTATCGCACATTATTATTTGTGGGCACTCGGATTGTGGCGCAATGAAAGGCGCTATAAATACTGAAGGTTTATCAAGCTTACCGCACGTTAAAGAGTGGCTTGGCCACAGCCGCGTAGCAACTGAAGTTGTAAAAGAAAAATGCGGTTGCGCAGAGCTGAACAATTACGACCACCTAGGCTTAGTAATTGAAGAAAACGTAGTACAACAACTACAGCATATAAAAACACACCCTGCTGTGGCTGCAAAAATTGCAACCGGTCAAGTTAAGCTACACGGTTGGGTATATGATATAGAATCTGCAGAAATTAAAACCTACGATGAAGCAACGGGCAGCTTTAAACCTGTTGAAGATACCGATGTAGAAACCCTAGCGAAGCAAAGCAAGTAAAGCCGCTTTACAGAATTAATGCGCTTACTGTTATTTTTATCTCAAAATAACAGAGCGCATTTTTTATTTATAGCCTAAACGCTTACCCCTCGTTATTAGTTAACGGCACAAAATGCACTTTTGTTGACTAAACACCACATTGTAGCCTCATTATGTGCACTCCCATAGTGCTAGCACCGCACCAAAACAACTCAAATATGCGTAAGTAAAACCATTTAAAAGTAATGTAGCTATTAAAAAACAAACACTTATAAAAATGGCCGTGTTTTTGCTTATATGATAACCATACCGTTCGTTATTAAAACGACACACATTTAGGTTGTTATGACCACAGGCAAAGAAGCCCGCTCGCAGTTGCATTAATTTGTAACTGTGGCGGGCTTTTTTGTTTTTAAATTAAACCGTCATTGAGGGGATACCAATGCAAACACCAACAAAAATACTCATTATTGGGAATGGGATGGTTGGGCACCATTTTGTAGAGCAAATGCGCCAAAGCGACGCTAACGCGCACATTACCGTACTGTGTGGAGAAGCAAATTTAGCTTATGACCGTGTTTACTTATCCAGCGTGTTTGATGGTAAAACAGCCGCCGATTTAGCCCTAACCACTTTTGATAATTATCAGCAGTTAAATATAAATGTGCATACTAACCAGTGGGTTAATGAAATAGATAAAACAAACAAGGTAGTTAGCACTCAAACCGGCGATAAATTTAATTACGATAAACTTATTTTAGCAACAGGGTCGTACCCGTTTGTGCCGCCAATTAAAGGGAATGACCAACCCCATTGCTTGGTTTACCGTACCCTAGAAGATTTAGAGCAAATAAAAGCAAGCGCTGCGCAAAGTAAAAGTGGCGTAGTGATAGGTGGCGGCTTGTTAGGGCTTGAAGCAGCCAATGCAATTAAGCAACTTGGGCTTGATACTCATGTAGTTGAGTTTGCACCCCAACTTATGGCGGTACAACTTGATGAACAAGGTGGCACGCTTTTAAAAAACAAAATTGAAAAATTGGGCGTAAGCGTGCATACCGCTAAAGCCACCAGCGAAATAGTAAAAGGCGAAACGAGCCGTTACAGATTAAATTTTTCAGATGACACGTTTTTAGAAACCGACTTAATTTTGTTCTCGGCCGGTATTCGCCCATACGATGAGCTTGGCAAAGTGGCCGAACTTGAATTAGGGCAACGTGGCGGCATTGTAATAAATAACCAATGCCAAACATCAAACCCAGATATATATGCTATTGGCGAATGTGCCTTATGGGACAAAAAGCTTTTTGGCTTAGTCGCCCCGGGATATAACATGGCTCGCGTGGTTGCAAGCCAACTTACAGGCGGCGAACTTGAGTTTTTAGGCGCCGATATGAGCACAAAATTAAAACTACTCGGGGTAGAGGTAGGCTCAATTGGCGATGCCCACGCTAAAACCCCCGATTGCAAAGAGCTAATTTATCAAGATCCTATTCGTGATTGTTATAAAAAAATTATTTTAAATGAGGCAGGCAACAAGTTATTAGGCGCAGTGCTTGTTGGCGATACTAGCGATTACGACACACTGTTGCAGTACATGTTAAACGACATGGAATTACCCGCACACCCTGAGTGCCTCATTTTACCTGATAGCGAAGGAGCGCCTGTTTTAGCGGGAAATGACCTGCCCGATACTGCCACTATTTGTTCGTGCCACAATGTAGGCAAAGGCGACATTGTGGATGCAATTGATGGCGGCTCATGCGATTTATCTGCAGTTAAAGCTTGTACCAAAGCCGCCAGCGGCTGTGGTGGTTGTGCCGCATTATTAAAATCGGTAGTCGACAGTGAACTTCAAAGCCGTGGGGTTGAAGTTAACAACCATGTGTGTGAACACTTTGCTTTTTCGCGCCAAGAGTTACTGCATTTAGTAAAAGTAGAAAGCATTAAAACTTTTGATGATTTGCTCGCTAAACATGGCAGCGGTCATCACGGCTGTGAAATATGCAAACCTGCAGTGGCCTCTATTTTAGCTTCAACGTGGAATGAGTTTATTTTAGAACCCGCTCATGTTGGCCTGCAAGACACCAACGATACTTACCTTGCAAATATGCAAAAAGATGGCTCTTACTCTGTCGTTCCCCGTATAGCAGGTGGCGAAATTACCCCCGACAAACTTATTGTTATTGGTCAAGTTGCCAAAGACTTTAACCTGTATTGTAAAGTCACAGGTGGGCAGCGTATCGACTTATTTGGCGCACGCCTTGAAGAGCTCCCTATTATTTGGGAAAGACTTATTGCAGCCGGTTTTGAAACCGGTCACGCTTATGGTAAATCGCTCAGAACCGTTAAATCATGTGTTGGCAGTACGTGGTGTCGCTATGGAGTACAAGACAGTGTTGGCCACGCGATTGCAATTGAAAACCGCTACAAAGGTTTACGCGCCCCGCATAAATTTAAAATGGCCGTATCGGGTTGTACTCGCGAATGCGCTGAGGCACAAAGCAAAGATATAGGCGTAATAGCAACCGAAAATGGCTGGAACTTATACGTATGTGGAAATGGCGGTATGCGCCCGCGCCATGCTGATTTATTTGCTACCGATTTAGATACCGAAACACTCATTAAATACATTGACCGCGTGATCATGTTTTACATTAAAACCGCCGATAAACTGCAGCGCACCTCAGTGTGGATGGAAAATTTAGAGGGCGGGTTAGATTATTTAAAAAGCGTAGTAATAGACGACAGCCTAGGTATTTGCCATGAGCTTGAAACCCAAATGGCGCTTATAACTAAAACTTACGCCTGCGAATGGAAAAAAGCAGTCGAAAGTCCAGAGGCTTCAAAACGGTTCCGCCAATTTATTAATAGCCCAGATGCCGATAGCAATATTTTATTTGTACAAGAGCGCAACCAAATTCGCCCCGCCACTGAGTCTGAAAAACGTAACCAGCAAAATTCGACAAACCGTATCCCCGTAATGGAAATTGAGCAGGAGCAAGCTGATGTATTGGCATAAAATTGGAACAACCGACGACCTAGTTGCTAATAGTGGCGTATGCGCATTAGTAAACAACCAGCAAGTGGCCATATTTTATGTTCCACAAAATAGTGAGCCTGTGTTAGCCATTAGCAACTACGACCCGATAGGCAAAGCCAATGTACTATCGCGCGGCATTATTGGCTCTATTGATGGAAAATTAGTAGTGGCCTCCCCTTTGTATAAGCAACATTTTTGTTTAAATACCGGCGAATGCCTAGAAGCAGAGGCAATACAGCTCCCCGTATTTGAAGCCAAAATAGACAATGGCAATGTCTTTGTTAGCGCTGAGCCAAAAGCCATTACAGTGTTAGCATAAGGAGCAATAAAATGAGTGTTCTTTCGTATTTTTCGGGTATTGAAAGCCCATGGCTAAACAAGTTTGTTAATAAACTCACTCAAGATACAAAGCACAAAGCTAAACATCAAAAAAACGGCCACGTGTATTTAATAGGGGCAGGCCCTGGCGATGCTGAGCTTATAACGGTGAAAGCGCAGCGCCTGATTGCAGCAGCCGACGTGGTATTGTACGACAGCCTAGTTAGTGAAGCGCTTTTAAATACACTGCCTAAACATGCGCAGCGAGTGTATGTAGGTAAACGCGCAGGCAAGCACTCTATGCCACAAGCTGCCATTAGTGCCTTATTAGTAAAATACGCACAACAAGGGTTTAAAGTTGTTCGTTTAAAAGGTGGCGATCCCAGTATTTTTGCGCGCATTAATGAAGAAGCCAACGCCCTATCACAGCACAATATTAATTTTGCTATTGTCCCGGGCGTTACTACCGCGTGTGCAGCCTCAGCTTATACTGGTATACCGCTTACTGCTCGCGATGTGGCCCGAAGTGTTACCTTTTTAACGGCGCAATTTGCCGATCCTAATAAACTCCCTAATTGGCACAACTACACCTATGTACAAGGCTCTAATAACCCCACGCTAGTCGTCTATATGGGATTAGGACGTTTAAACGCATTAAGTACTGGTTTGCAATCGGTTGGCTGGCCTAAAACAACCCCTATCGCATTGATAGAAAATGCCACCACCAACCAGCAAAAAATAATAACCAGCACGCTTGAGAAAATTACTAGCGAGAGTGCGGTGCACACATTAACGGGCCCTTCGCTAATTATGGTTGGCGAGGTAATAAATCATCAAATGGCTATCAGCCCAGCGTTGCTGCAATGTAGTAACGCATAAATTCCCCCTCTGGTGTTTGCTCTGTGCAGTTTACAGAGTAAACACTTTTTTCCCCTTGTTCATGAAGGGCGCAATCGAGTGCAAAAACAACTATTTTTGCACCAAAAAGGTTTATTCCTGTAATAAGGACAGATAAGTTAAAATGGGAACAAATAACAAGTATGGCTTTAAGCGGCTGTTTTAATTTAATTTTAAATTCAATCGAAAATTTTTTAAATGATTGGAACAGTGGTTGCACTTTATATACAAAAAAGTGTGGAATAAGTCCTATGTTATCGAGCAATCCTCTCACAAAACAGTTTTTATTAGCAGCAAAATACCAAGAAATTCATGCCTTAAAACAGCTTCAAAAAAGCTGTGCATCGCTTACTAAACTGGGCGATTTTATACATCAGTTACAAAAAGAGCGCGGCATGAGCAATATTTATTTAGCCTCTAACCGCAAACGTTTTGCCTCGCAATTAAAACAACAAATTAGCTTAACAGAGCAAACCCAAACGCAGTTTTACCACTCAATTAAAACGACCTTTATTACCGATAACGCCGACACGGGCCACACCCGTTTGTACAATTTAATTACCCATAGTTTGCAATCGTTAGAGGCGCTGCCAGAGCTGCGACAACAAATAGCAAATCAAAAAATTACCCCTGTGCATGCAACTCAATCGTATACACAGCTTATTTCGTGTTTGCTAAATATAATTTTAGAAGCCGCCGATGGCGCAAGCGACCCGCGCGTTACACGATTGCTAGTGGCTTATTTTAATTTTATGCAAGGTAAAGAATACGCCGGACAAGAACGTGCCTGTGGCGCGCAAGCGTTTGCATCAAGTAAGTTTACCGTGGAGCAAAAACAACAGCTTGCTCATTTTGTTCAACAACAGCATCACAGCTTTACGTTTTTTAACGAATACGCCGACGAACACGTATTAAAATGCTATCGCTCGTTAACTGATCACCCCGTAAATAAGCAAGTGGATCAGCTACGCGGGCTTTTACAAAATTTAGATGACGAAAATGCGCAGCCGCTTTCTCAGCTTAGTGAGGTGTGGTACGAGGTAACAACAACGCGTATCGATATTATGCACAAAATAGAGCAAAACCTCAGTGACTACCTTATCGACTCTGCAGCAATGCAAATTGCTCAGGCGCAGCGCACTTTAAATTCAAATAAACAAGTTATAAGCAGCCTTGAAGAACAATACATGCCAATGACCGACGGGCAACTCGCGTTTAAACAAAATACCCCCCAAAATACCGCTGCTAATAAACTCAATAGTAATAAAAGCATGTACGACCTAATCATGGAGCAAAGCCAACATATTAAGCAAATAAACCAGGCTTTAGTTGATGCTAAACGGGTAATAACAGAACAAAAAATAATACATCAGGCAAAGTATATTTTAATAGAGCAGCTAAGCCTTAGCGAAGAGCAAGCTCATAAAAAGTTGCAAAAGCAAGCAATGGACTCGCACTGCTCGCTTTATAATATTGCGCAAAAAATTGTAGAGCTAAGCGATTAAAACCTGGCGTGTGGTTAGCGCCCAAAACCCCTTAAAGTAAGGGTTTTAAAAAGCGGTTTTTACGAGGTAAGTAATAATCGTCGTAATCAAGCGACACAATAATACGCTCTGCTTTGCCAAGTAGTTCGCTGCGGGGGATTAAACCAATAACACGCGAGTCAGCACTGTGGTCGCGGTTATCACCCATTGCTAAATAATAATCTTCAGGAATAGTTATTTTATTAAAACCCGATAGCTGTGAAGGCGTATGCGCAACACGAATCGTGTGTTTGTGGCCATTTAAATCTTCTATTTTATCTAAAGAGTCAATATTGCTTTGCAAGTTATTGTATTTAAGTTTAACGCCATTAATTTCTAGCTCGTTGTTATAAAGCGCTACCGTATCGCCTGGCACACCAATTACGCGTTTAATTAACCGGTTATCAGCAGCTTGTGAGTCAAATACAATAATATCGCCTGTTTGTGGGTCGGCTAATTTAACTAAAGGAATATGCGTAAAAGGGATGCGTATATCATAAGCCATTTTATCGGTTAATATTCTGTCGCCTTCTAAAATGGTCGGTTTCATCGAGCCTGTTGGTACTTCATACCAATCGGCAACTGCGCTTCTAAACACGCTCATCAGCGCAATAAATAAAATTAATGAACGGTTATTTTTCCAAAATTTGTAAAGTGGCTTCATACCTAGTCCCTACCTATCATAAGTAATAGTATGACTAGCTTAATACCAAGCAGTTCAATCAATAATGTAACAAAAAGTGTGGTGATTTTAGGTAGAATTACCAAGGCTTATGCCTTGGTAAGGAGTAATTTGTGAAGCTTATTGTTGGTTTAGCTTGTCTTTCGCTTCTTTTACTTTTTCAAAGTCTAGGCCGAGTTCGTCGGTGGCTTCTTTAATTAAGTGCGGCTGAGTCATAACCACGGCCATTAACTGCTGTAGTTTTTCAGGCGGAATACCAAGCTCTTGTACTAATGCCATTGCCATCATTGGGTTTTGTGTAAAGGCCTCGAACAATGCTTTTACTTTTTCGTCGCTTACATTGTGCTCTTTAAGTATTGCTAGTATTGGGTTCATTTTTAACCTTGTGTGTTTTGTACGTATTTTATATTTACTAAATTATATTAGCTGAGCCATGCATTAACAACGCCAACACACGCCTCAGTGTTACATTGGGTGGTTATTCTACAAGTAATACCACTTTACCGGCATTTTCATTACGCTCTAAAATAGCATGCGCTTCGTTTGCATCGCTCCACGGTAGTGTTTTATATACGTTAAAGTCGTACTTTTTAGTAGCAATATCATTGTAAAAACGCGCAACTAAGTCATCGCGTAATTGGCGTTTAAACTCAATGCTACGGTTTCTAAGTGTTGATGCATGAAACGAAATACGTTTGCGTAATAGCGCTGCAAAATCAACCTCAGCAAAACGCCCATCTAAAAAAGCGAGCATAATAATTTGGCAATCCATGGCAGCAATAGCCGCATTTTTATTTAAATAACTGCCCGAAACAGGATCCACAATTGCATTTGCTGAAAGCTCATTTGCTTGCATATATTCTACAAAGTCAGTTGTTTTGTAGTTAATGGCATGATCGGCGCCAAGGGCTTTTGCATGTTGGCATTTTTCATCTGAGCCGGCAGTAATAACCACCGTTGCACCTGCACTTTTAGCCATTTGAATAGCCGCACCGCCTACACCACTTGCCCCTGCATGAATAAGCGCTGTTTGGCCTTGTTGTAATTTACCAAGTTCAAAAAGCGCACCAAATGCTGTTAGGTACACTTCGCTAATAGCTGCACCTTCAACCATGGTTAAATCATCTGGCAATACCATTAATTGTTTAGCATCTATGGCAACGTATTCGCTGTAAGCCCCGCCTGCGCACAAGCTAAAAATACGTTTATTAAGCCAGCTTTTATCAACATCAAAACCAAGCTCAACCACTGTGCCTGCGCACTCTAAACCTAAAATGGGGCTATCCCCAGCTGGCGCTGGGTATTTACCTTGGCGCTGCATGCAATCAGCGCGATTTACACCTATAGCAGACACTTTTACTAGCACTTCGTGGCTTTTTAAAACCGGTTTATCGGTTTCACTAAATGCAAGGGTGCCACCCTCATGAGAAATATATTTCATTAATGCTCCGTATTTAGCCTTTTAATTAGGGTCTGATAACCTTTCAGGATTAAAATTTGTTCAATCTAGGGGCCATTTAATCGCGGCGCGAGGTTTGT